>JALVEM010000311.1 GCA_027030825.1 Thiohalobacter sp. | reverse complement strand
TGCCTCCGACGACGTGGTCGACGCCGAGTTCGAAGAGGTCGACGACGACAAGAAGTGATCGGCCTGGTTTCCGCCGCAGGCGGCCAGGTCACGGGTCCGGGGCAGCGGTCGCATGCTGCTCCGGACTTTTGCTGTTTGAACGGGTGGTAAGGCAGTGGATTTGCGCTGCCGCATGAAGCAAGGGCAGTCATGGCAAAGCGAGACTACTACGAGGTGCTGGGCGTCAGCCGGAACGCCAGCGAGGCCGAGCTCAAGAAGGCCTTCCGGCGGCTGGCGCAGAAATATCACCCCGACCGCAATCCTGGCGACAAGGAGGCCGAGGAGCGTTTCAAGGAGGCCAAGGAGGCCTATGAAACCCTGAGCGATCCGCGCAAGCGGGCCGCCTACGACCAGTTCGGCCATGCCGGCGTCGATCCGGGCATGGGCGGCACGGCCGGGGCGGGAGGCGGTTTCGGCGGCGCCAGTTTCAGCGACATCTTCGGTGACGTCTTCGGTGACATCTTCGGCGGCGGCGCCGGCCGTGGCGGCAGCCGGGCCTATCGCGGCGCCGACCTCCGCTATGATCTGGAACTCACCCTGGAAGAGGCCGTGATGGGCACCACCGTTCGCATTCGCGTGCCGACCCAGGTCACCTGCCAGGCCTGCGGCGGCACGGGGGCGCAGCCGGGCAGCCAGCCCGAGACCTGTCCCACCTGCGGGGGCGTCGGCCAGGTGCGCATGCAGCAGGGGTTTTTCTCCGTGCAGCAGACCTGTCCCCGGTGCCGGGGCGCCGGGCAGATCATCCACGACCCCTGTACCCGCTGCCACGGTCAGGGGCGTGTGCAGGAGACGCGCACACTCTCGGTCAAGGTGCCGGCCGGTGTGGACACGGGTGACCGCATTCGCCTCGCGGGCGAGGGCGAGGCCGGGCAGAACGGCGGCCCGCCGGGCGACCTCTACGTGCAGATCCGGGTCAAGGAGCACCCGATCTTCGAGCGGCGCGACAACAATCTCTATTGCGAGGTGCCCATCCCCTTCGTGACCGCCGCGCTCGGCGGCGAGCTGGAGGTGCCCACGCTCGACGGCCGCGTCAACCTCAAGATCCCGCCCGAGACCCAGTCCGGGCGGCTGTTCCGGCTGCGCGGCAAGGGTGTGAAACCGGTGCGAGGCGGGCCGGTGGGCGATCTACTGTGCCGGGTGGTGGTCGAGACCCCGGTCAATCTCACGCCCCGCCAGAAGGAGCTGCTTCGCGAGTTCGAGAAGACCCTCGACGAGAAGGGCGGCAGTCACCACAACCCGCAGTCCCACTCCTGGCTCGACAGCGTCAAGAAGTTCTTCGAGGGGCTCAAGCTGTGAGGAGTGAGGAGTGTAGGAAGATGGCCACGGAAAACACGGAAAGCACGGAAAGGGTTTTGAGAATTCAGAATTCAGAATCCAGAATTCAGAAGCTAGAAGTTCGAAGCTGGAAGCTGGAAGGGTTGCGGCTATCACGGGCGTGGTTACTGGATTCCGGGTCTCGCTTGCTTCACTCGCTCGCCCGGAATGACTTCACTCTTTCGTCATTCCGGACGGCGCACAGCGCCGATCCGGAATCCAGGAAAAAGCATCGGCTACGGTGGCAGAGATCGGTGTAATTTCTGGATTCCGGGTCTCGCTTCGCTCGCCCGGAATGACGAAAAAGAGAGCGCCGCTCGCCCGGAATGACGAAAAAGAGAGCGCCGCTCGCCCGGAATGACGAAAAAGAGAGCGCCGCTCGCCCGGAATGACTAAAGCGCAGCTGCATGCTTGAAAACGATTTCGTGGGTTAGCGGGTTTGGTGGCCCTGATCTCCTTCCGTGCTTTCCGTGTTTTCCGTGGCCATCTTCCTACACCCCTCACCCCTCACTCCTCACTCCCTGAGCCCCAGCACGTCCTGCATGTCGTAGAGGCCGGGCGCCCTGTCGGCCAGCCAGGCGGCCGCGCGGACGGCGCCGCGGGCGAAAGTCATGCGGCTGGAGGCCTTGTGGGTGATCTCGACGCGCTCGCCTTCGGCGGCGAACATGACGGTGTGTTCGCCCACGATGTCCCCGGCGCGAATGGTCTCGAAGCCGATGGTCTGCCGGTCCCGTGGGCCGGTATGGCCATGACGACCATAGACCGCGCATTCCCGGAGATCGCGCCCGAGGGTTTCCGCGATGATCTCCCCCATCTTCAGGGCCGTACCGGATGGCGCATCGACCTTGTGGCGGTGATGCGCCTCGACGATTTCGATGTCCACCTCGTCGCCCAGCACGCGCGCAGCGATCTCCAGCAGTTTGAAGCACAGGTTCACGCCGACGCTCATGTTGGGGGCGAAGACGACGGGAATCTCGCTTGCCGCCTTCATGATGCGTTCGCGGCCCGGGTCATCGATGCCCGTGGTGCCGATGACCAGCCCCTTGCCGTGTCTGC
>JALVEM010000310.1 GCA_027030825.1 Thiohalobacter sp. | reverse complement strand
GCTGCTCGGAAAATATCGCAGCCGGATGCTGCCCCGGGCCCTGAGCGTCTTTTTCGGCAACGTGGTGGCGGCCGAGCAGGGTGTTCGGCGGCTGCCGGAGCAGCCGGACTACAATCGCATCTGGCCGGGTTCGGAAACCTCCGGTACGCCGGAACACGCCATGATGGCGCAGGTCGTGCAGGAGATGGAACGGCGGCGAGTGTTCGCTGCCGTGGACGTGCACAACAACACGGGCGTCAATCCGCACTATGCCTGCGTGAACCGGATCGACCACCGTTTTCTCCATCTCGCGACCCTGTTCTCGCGCACGGTGGTCTATTTCGTGCGGCCACGGGGCGTGGCCTCCATGGCCATGGCCCGGCTGTGTCCGGCCGTGACCGTGGAATGCGGGCAGCCGGGGCAGCGTCACGGCATCGACCATGCCCTGGATTATCTGGAGGCCTGCCTGCATCTGTCCGAGGTCCCCTCGCATCCCGTACCGCCCCACGACATCGATCTCTACCACACCGTGGTCACCATCCGGGTGCCCGAGTCCGTCGGCTTCGGCTTCGGCAGGCAGGACGTGGCGCTCGACTTCCTGCCGGATCTGGATCATCTCAATTTCCGCGAACTGCCGGCGGGCACGCCGATCGCGTATCTGCATGCCGATCTGAAGAAGCCGCTGGAGGTCACGGACGAACGCGGGCGCGACGTGTACGACGAATACTTCGCCGTCGAAGACGGCATGCTGGTTTTGAAACGCCCCGTCATGCCTTCCATGTTCACGCTCGATACGCGCATCGTGCGGCAGGACTGCCTGGGCTATCTCATGGAGCGGATCGAACTGGTGGAGGATCCGGCCGCCTGATGCGCCTGGTCGCCGCCATCACCCCGCACGGCTACGGTCATGCGGCCCAGGCCGTGGCCGTGCTGCGGGAGTTGGTGAAGCAACACCCAGGGACGGAACTGCACATCGCCACCCGTGTGCCGCGCGACTGGCTGGCTGCCCGGCTCGATGCGCCCTTTCATTATCACCCGCATGCCACCGATTTCGGACTCGTCATGCACTCGCCGGTGCAGATCGACCATGACCTCTCGGCGAGCGGCTATGCCTCGCTCTACCGCGACCGCTACCGGCTGCTGGAAGAGGAGACCGAGTGGCTGGCCGGGCTGGCACCGGATCTGGTACTGGCCGATGCCCCCTGGCTGCCGCTGGCCGCCGCCCGGCGCCTGGGCATCCCTGCCGCCGGCCTCTGCTCCCTGAACTGGGCCGGAATCTACCGGCACTTCTATGCCTCCGGTACCGACGGCATGGCCGTCTTCGAATGGCTGCGCGAGAGTTACAACCAGGCCGACTGCTTTCTGCGTCCGGCGCCGGCCATGCCGATGCCGGAACTGGAGAACGTGCGCGACATCGGGCCGATCGCGATGCAGGTGCCCGACCGGCGCGAGGCCCTGGTCGAGCGGTTCGGGCAGCCCGTCGATACCCGGCTGGTGCTGGTGGCGCTCGGTGGTGTGGGCGGGCGCCTGCCGATGGAGCAATGGCCAAAGCGGCCGGGCATCATTTATCTGGTCGAAGCCGCCTGGCAGGTGGCGCGCGAGGATGTCGTTGCGATCCAGGACACCGGGCTCGCCTTCCTGGACCTGCTGGCGAGCGCCGATCTGGTGCTCGGCAAGTGCGGCTACGGCACGGTGGCCGAATGCGCCGTCAATGCCACGCCCCTGCTGGCCATTCGCAGGGAAGACGGCTGGCCCGAGGACGCACCCCTCTCGGCATGGCTGCAGCGTCACGGGCGCATGGCCTGGATCACGCGGCAACAGGCCGAGCGCGGAGAATTCATGGAGGAAATGGAGACATTGCTCGAGTCGCCCGCACCCGAGCCGCCCGAACCCAGCGGCGCTCTGGAGGCGGCTGAACTCCTGCTGCAACTGGGCTATAAATGACCCCATGAAGTCCTTCTTTCGAAACCTCTCGCGAACGGCAGGCGAGTGAAGGCCTCTCGGCATGCATGAATACTCGCTCTGCATCGCGCTGCTGGGGCAGGTGGAACGCATCGCCGCGGAACATCGGGCGCGCCGGGTGGCGCGCATCGAACTGCGGCTCGGCCCGCTGTCCGGTGTCGAGGCGCCGCTGCTGGCACGCGCCTGGCCGCTGGCGGCGGCCGGGAGCCTGGCCGAGGGGGCGGAGCTGGTGATCGAAACGGCACCGGTGCGAGTGGCCTGCACGGCCTGCGGCGCCGAGACCGAGGCCGCGCCCAACCGCCTGGTCTGTGGCGCCTGCGGGGACTGGCGCACCCGGCTGGTGAGCGGCGACGAGCTGCTGCTGGCCCATCTGGAACTGTCGGACATCGAGGAGGACGCCGTCCCATGTGCCTCGCCATCCCCATGAAGATCCGGTCCATCGACGGCTTCGTCGCCCGCTGCGAGGCCCGTGGCGTCGAGCGC
>JALVEM010000309.1 GCA_027030825.1 Thiohalobacter sp. | reverse complement strand
GATGCCGCCTACGATCCGGAACGTGGACAGTACGTCGCCGATGCCCTGCTGGCCGCGGCCCGGACCGTCACCGGCCATCCGGTGCTCGGCCTGATCGACCGCGACCTCTATTCGGACGATCTCAACTTCGTGTTCGGCATCGCCGAGATGGGGGGCAGGGCGGCCATCGTGGCGACACCGCGCCTGGCCCTTGGTGCCGATGCGGCCCTTTTCCGCGAACGTCTGCTCAAGGAGGCCCTGCACGAGCTCGGGCATGTCTTCGGCCTGCCGCACTGCACGGAACCCCTGTGCGTGATGTACTTCAGCAATTCACTGGCAGACACCGACCGCAAGCAGGCCGCCTTCTGTGCCCGCTGTCTGTCGGGGTTGCCTGCCGAATTCGCCGCCTTCGCGTTGCGGAGACTGCCATCGTGACGGCCGTTGCGTTGCCTTCTCCGGGTCTGGAGCCTCCCGAAACACCCTGCCTGATCCTTCCCGTCGGCCATCCCTGACCCTGCATGGTGGCTGCTGGAGAAGCGCTCTCGAGCGGGGCATACTATCCGGCGAATCGTTCGTGGAGGCATCATGCAGCCCTATCTTGAGCTCATGCGCCGGATCCGGGAGACCGGCACCCGCAAGGGAGATCGCACCGGCACCGGCACGCTCAGCGTGTTCGGCCACCAGATGCGCTTCGATCTCAACGAGGGTTTTCCCCTCGTCACCACCAAGAAGGTCGCATTGCGCGCCATCATCCACGAGTTGCTGTGGTTCCTGCGTGGCGACACCAATCTCGCCTACCTGCACGAGCACGATGTGCACATCTGGGACGAATGGGCCGACGAGGAAGGCAATCTGGGACCCATCTACGGCTACCAGTGGCGCTCCTGGCCGACGCCCGACGGCCGCCATGTCGACCAGATCCGGCAGGTCATCGACCAGCTGCGCCACACCCCCGATTCGCGGCGTATCCTGGTCAGCGCCTGGAACGTGGCCGACCTGCCGGACGAGTCGGTCAGCCCGCAGGAGAACGTCAGGGCCGGTCGCATGGCGCTCGCCCCCTGCCATACCCTGTTCCAGTTCTACGTCGCCGAAGGACGGCTCTCCTGCCAGCTCTACCAGCGCAGCGCCGATGTCTTCCTGGGGGTGCCCTTCAACATCGCCTCCTATTCTCTGCTGACACTGATGCTGGCCCAGGTCTGCGACCTCCAGCCGGGAGAGTTCATCCACACCTTCGGCGATGCGCACCTCTATCTCAATCACCTGGAACAGGCCGACCTGCAGCTCTCGCGCGAGCCGCGACCGCTGCCGGTGATGCGGCTCAATCCCGAGGTGCGTGACCTGTTCGCCTTCCGCTACGAGGACTTCGAGCTGGTCGGCTACGATCCCCATCCTCACATCAAGGCGCCCATTTCGGTATGAAGATCGTGCTGGTGGCGGCCATGGACCGCGATGGCCTGATCGGCCGTGGCGATGCGCTGCCCTGGCGCCTGCCGGCCGATCTGCAGCATTTCAGGGCCCTGACCATGGGCAAGCCGATTCTCATGGGCCGGCGTACTTTCGAGTCCATCGGGCGGCCGTTGCCGGGTCGGCACAATATCGTGCTCTCGAGCGACCCCGACTTCCGACCCGAGGGCGTGACCGTGGTGCGCGATCTCGACGAGGCGATCGCCGCCGCCGGTGACGTCGAGGAACTCATGGTCATCGGCGGGGCGAACGTCTATGCGCAGCTGCTGGACCGGGCCGACCGCCTGGAGCTGACCGAGATCGATCACGCCTTCGAGGGCGATGTGCATTTCCCGGACTTCGATCGCAGCCAGTGGGAAGTCGTCCGGGAAGAGGTGCATGCCCCGGACGAGGCCAACCCCTGGCCCTATCGGTTTATTACACTGGAAAGACGCAGGGAGGAGGACTGAGCCATGAACGAAATCGAGAGGGTCGATGACCTGACGCCGGACGAGCGCAACTGGGCCGTGTTCGCGCATCTCGCCGCCTTCGCCGGCCTGCTGTTTCCATTCGGCAACGTGCTGGGCCCGCTGGTCATCTGGCTGATCAAGAAAGATCAGTACCCCTTCGTCGAGGACCAGGCGAAGGAGGCCATGAATTTCCAGATTACCGTCACCCTGATCGCGATCCTCGGCTGGCTGCTGTCCTTCGTGCTGATCGGCGTGCTGATCCTGATCCCGCTGGCCATCTACGCCTTCGTGATGACCATCATCGCCGCTGTTCGCGCCAACCGGGGCGAGCGTTATCGCTATCCGTACACCCTGCGCCTGATCGGCTGAGGATTCGCCCCGGAATCCCTGATCCAAAACGCAGAGAGCGCAGAGGCGCAGAGTACGCAGAGATATTCATTGTTCTTTCTTCCATCCTGGCCGGAGTGCGGCACTTCCTCGGTCAACCCGGAAGCCCGAATCGCACCTGTGTCGGGTCATTCCGGAAAGCGCGAAG
>JALVEM010000308.1 GCA_027030825.1 Thiohalobacter sp. | reverse complement strand
CGGGACCGCCCGGCGGATGGAAATGGGTGATGGTGCCGGGAGAAGGCATGAAGCTGACCGGGTCCTCGGCATTGATGCGGCACTCGACGGCATGGCCGCGCAGGACGATGTCCTCCTGGCGATAGCTCAAGCCTTCCCCGGCCGCAATGCGCAACTGTTCCTTTACGATGTCCACGCCGGTGACCATCTCGGTGACCGGATGCTCGACCTGCACGCGGGTGTTCATCTCGATGAAGTAGAACTCGCCGTCCTGATAGAGAAACTCGAAGGTGCCCGCGCCGCGGTAGCCGATCTTGCGGCAGGCCTCGGCGCAGCGCTCGCCCATCTCGGCCCGCTGCGCCTCCGTGATGCCCGGCGCCGGGGCCTCCTCCACCACCTTCTGGTGGCGCCGCTGCATGGAGCAGTCGCGTTCGCCCAGGTGGATGGCGTTGCCCTCGCCGTCGGCCAGCACCTGGAACTCCACGTGCCGCGGCCGTTCCAGGTATTTCTCCATGTAGACGGTACCGTTGCCGAAGGCGGCCAGCGCCTCCGAGCGCGTCAGTTCGATGGCCGCCGGCAGCGCGGCCTCGGAATGCACCACGCGCATGCCGCGTCCGCCGCCGCCACCCGCCGCCTTGATGATGACCGGATAGCCGATTTCGCGCGCCAGGCGCCGGTTCTCGTCCATGTCATCGCCCAGCGGACCGTCGGAACCGGGCACGGTCGGCACTCCGGCCTCCTTCATGGCCCGGATGGCCGCCACCTTGTCGCCCATCATGCGGATGGTCTCCGGCCGCGGCCCGATGAAGATGAAACCGGAGCGCTCCACCTGCTCGGCGAAATCGGCGTTCTCCGACAGAAACCCGTAGCCCGGGTGGATGGCCATGGCGTCGGTGACCTCCGCCGCGCTGATCAGGGCCGGCACGTTGAGATAACTGTCCACCGACGGCGGCGGCCCGATGCACACCGACTCGTCCGCCAGACGCACGTGCTTCAGATCCCGGTCCACGGTGGAATGCACCGCCACCGTCCGGATGCCCAGCTCCCGGCAGGCGCGGAGAATGCGCAGGGCGATCTCGCCCCGGTTGGCAATGACGACTTTATCCAGCATATCGAGCAATCATGAGAGATAGCCACGGAAAACACGGAAAGCACGGAAAAGAAAGAACTGGAAAATATGCTTCCATGATCAAACTGTGAGGCGCTTGATTGTCGCTTTCGGATAAGTGAAATTGACGAGCAAACCTACACGTCGACGATCACTCATCCTGAGATCATTCAGCAATTGCGCTTCATGCATCGGCAATATCTTTTCCTGGGGTTTCAACTCAATCAGCACCTTGTCTTCCACCAGAATATCCACGAAATATTCCCCGACCACTCTGTCTTTGTAGGAGACTTTCAAGGGCACCTGCGCTTTTGCCTTCAGTCCCTGAAGTTCGAACTCTCTCAGCAAGGCTCTTTCATAGACCTTTTCCAGAAACCCCGCCCCCAGTCTTCTGGAAACTTCATACACACATCCACGTATCCTGTACGTCAGTTCTTCCTCCACCAGCATCGACCTTCCTCCATGAAGTCATGACTGGAATTCCTTTCCGTGCTTTCCGTGTTTTCCGTGGCTATCCATTCAAATTCCATTCCGTGGATTCAGTGGATTCCGTGGCTATCATCCCCTCACTCGATGACGAACAGCGGCTGGCCGAATTCGACCGGCTGGCCGTTTTCGACGAGGATGGCGGCGATGGTGCCGGCGCGGTCGGCCTCGATCTGGTTGAGCATCTTCATGGCCTCGATGATGCACAGGGTGTCGCCCTCCTTGACCTTGGAGCCCACTTCGACGAAGGGCGGTGCGCCGGGCGAGGGGGCGCGGTAGAAGGTGCCGACCATGGGCGCAGTGACCACGTGGCCGGGCGGCAGTCCTTCCTCGCTCCCGGCAGGCTTCTCCTGCGCCGGCGCTGCCTCGGCGGGAGCAGGCGCGGGTGCCGGCGCGCTCGGGGCCGCACCAGGCGGCATGGCCATCTGGGTGACGATCTGCGCACCCGATGGGTGGCGGCTGATGCGCACCGACTCCTCGCCCTCGTGGATCTCGATCTCGGCGATGCCGGATTCCTCCAGCAGCTCGATCAGCTTCTTGACCTTGCGTATATCCATCTCGTCCGTGTCCTGTTTGTTCCAACCGGCGCAGACCTGGTCCGCGTCCACACCTATCAATCTGTTCAATCGGCGGGCGATGCCTCCAGCCGCGCCACCGCCGCCCGCAACGCCAGCTCGTACCCGATCGGCCCCAGGCCGCTGATCACGCCCACGGCGATGTCCGACAGATAGGAATGGCGCCGGAAGGGCTCGCGGGCGTGCACATTGGAGAGGTGTACCTCGATGAAGGGGATGCCGACGCCTGCGAGGGCATCGCGCAGCGCCACGCTGGTGTGCGTGAAGGCCGCCGGGTTGATCAGTATGAAACT
>JALVEM010000307.1 GCA_027030825.1 Thiohalobacter sp. | reverse complement strand
GAAGCGCCCAGGTGATGCGCTCGCGGAAATAGGCATCGGCCTCGGGATCGTTGTCGGCCGGGTCGTCGTTGAGCACCCGCTCGACATGACGCACCACGATCTGCTCCGGGATGTAGCAGATGCGGTTGTTCTTGTAGCTGCTCATGCGCAGTTCCGCCACCGGATAGGCGCCGCCGTCGGCCGAGGAGACGGTCACGATCAGCGCCGGCTTGTGACCGAGCTCGAAGCGGGAAAAGAGCAGAAAGAAGTTCTTCAGTCCCGCCGGTACCTGGCCGTGCCATTCCGGCGAGATCACCACGAAGGCGTCGCTCGCGGCCAGCTGCGCCTTCCAGGGCGCCAGCAGTTCCTTCCAGCGTTCTTCGCCTTCCCAGACGCCCTGGTCCCACAGGGGCAGCGGGTTGCCGGCGAGGCTGAGGATCGCGGCCTCGTCGCACAGACCCTCGGACTCGAGCGTGTGCCTGATGAAACGCCCCACCTTGTGGCTCTGCGAGGGATCCCGGTGGCTGCCGCTGATGATGGTGATCTTCATGCGCCTTTTCCTTCCGGCATTCGATGGCGGCGATTATAGAGCATCCACATGCCGTTTTTTCGCCTTCCCGGCAACTGCCTGGCTCATGCCGCCGCCACTTGCCGAATTGACAGCCTACTAAAGTTTTCCTGAAAACCGCCGCCAAGGCTCCCAGAGGCTTTCATGCCATCCCGTGATCCATTCCTCACAAGGAGCCAGACACATGAAACAGCAGAAGGGATTCACGCTCATCGAACTGGTGATGGTCATCGTCATCCTCGGCATCCTGGCGGCCATCGTCACACCGAAATTCGTCGACCTGCAGACCGACGCCCTGACTGCGGCCAAGAAAGGCATGAGCGGCGCCGTCAAGTCGGCCCATGCCATCGCCATCGCCGATCTCAAGACCTTTCCCACCGTGACCCAGCTTGCCACCTACGTCCAGGGCGAAGGTGTCACGGCGGTCGCGGGTGGCATCCAGGTGACCATCGACGCCAACAACTACACGGTGCCCACCTATACCGATACGGGCTGTTCATCGGCAACCACTGCCGTCAGCGATACGGTCAAGTGCGTGGGCAGCATCCCCTGATCCCGTCGTCGCACACGGCCTTTCGTGGCAAGGGACGCGGCCATGGCCCGTCCCTTGCTTCGTTTCCGGCACCATGAACGGAAAACCGACAGCCGGATTCAGCCTGCTCGAGCTGCTCGCCGTGCTGGTCCTGCTCGGCCTGCTGGCCAGTCACGCCGGCCTGCGGTTCGGTTTCGGCGGCGCCACGCTTCCGGCCCAGGCCGACCAGCTGGCGGCCGATCTCCGGCATGCCCAGGGGCTTGCGATGCAGCTCGCCCGCCGCCTGCGCCTGGAGACCACCGGCGGCGGATATCGGGTGGTGGACGTGGCTGCGAGCGCGCCGATCACGGATCCGGCCACGCAACAGCCCTTCACGGTGGCACTGGAGAATGGTGTCACGCTCGCCGGCGGGCCGGTGACCTTCGATTCCCTGGGTCGTCCGGTGGATACCGGTGGGCTGGCGGCCGCGGCCGTCGATTTCGTGCTCGCGGCCGACGGACGGACCCGCACGGTCCGGGTCCGTCCGGTCAGCGGCCTTGCCGAGGTCGTGCCATGACGAGGCAGACGGGTTTCAGCCTCATCGAGCTGGTGCTCTCCCTGTTGCTGCTGGCGCTGGGTTCGGTGGTGGTCGCCACCCAGTTCGGCCAGGGCAGCCGGGGGCTGGGTGTGGACGAGACGGTCCAGACCGCCGCCCAGCTCGCCCAGCGCTGTGCCGAGCACCTGATCGAGACCCGTCGGCGTAACGGCTATGCGGGCGCCACCACTGCCACCTGTCCGGCGCTCCCGGCGGCGATGACGTCACTCGGCTACACCCAGTCCCTGAACCTCGCACCGATCGCCGGCGGCCCCTGCCCGACCGGCGTCAACTGCCTGCGGGCCCGCATCCAGGTCCTGAAACAGGGCGCCCCGCAGAGCGAACTGGTTCTGCTGCTGGCGGAGTACTGAGATGCGGACG
>JALVEM010000306.1 GCA_027030825.1 Thiohalobacter sp. | reverse complement strand
ATAGACCCGTCCCGGCGCGATGATGCGCAGCGGCGGCCGGGTCTGCTCCATGACCCGGATCTGCACCGGCGAGGTATGGGTGCGCAGCACGTGCCCGTCTTCGAGATAGAAGGTGTCGTGCATGGCGCGCGCCGGATGATGCGGCGGGATGTTCAGGGCCTCGAAATTGTGGAAGTCGTCCTCGATCTCCGGACCCTCGGCCACCTCGAAGCCCAGCTGAGAGAACAGGGATTCGATGCGCTGGAGGGTTCGAGTGACCGGATGCCAGCCGCCGGCGGGACGTCTGCGTCCCGGCAGCGTGACATCCACACGCTCCTCAACCAGCCTGCGTTCCAGTGCCTCCCTGGCCAGCGTCTCCCGACGCGACTCGATGGCCTGCTGCAGGGCCTGCTTGGCCTGGTTGATGGCCTGCCCGACCGCCTTGCGTTCCTCGGGAGGCAGTTTTCCAAGCTGCTTGAGCCGGGCCGTGAGTTCGCCTTTCCTGCCGAGATACTGCACCCGCAGCGCCTCGAGCGCCTGCAGGTCCGGGGCCTTTGCCACCGCATCGAGCGCCGCATCCAGAAGTTGTTCGATATCGCTTGCCACTGACCGTCGTCTCCGCTGCAAGGTCGGAATTGTATATGAAAAAGGGGAAGCGCGAGCTTCCCCTTCTGCCTTTCCTGCGGACTGCCGGAATCAGGCGCCGAGCGCCGCCTTCGCCTTCTCGGCAATGGCGGCGAAGGCCGGCTTGTCGTGCACGGCGAGATCCGCCAGCACCTTGCGATCGATCTCGATACCGGCCTTGTTCAGGCCATTGATCATGCGGCTGTAGGAAAGCCCGTTCTCGCGGGCGGCGGCGTTGATGCGCGCGATCCACAGGGCGCGGAACTGCCGCTTGCGCTGGCGGCGGTCACGGTAGGCATACTGGCCGGCCTTGATGACGGCCTGCTTGGCGACGCGGAACACCTTGCGGCGCGCACCGTAGTAGCCCTTGGCCTTCTTGAGAATCTTCTTGTGCCGCGCGCGGGCGACGACACCTCGTTTCACTCGTGGCATGGCGAATCCTCCTCAGAGATAGGGCAGCATGCGCTTGGCCAGCACGGCATCCGCGGGATGCAGATAGGCGGGCGTGCGAAGCTGGCGCTTGCGCTTGCTGCTCTTCTTGGTGAGGATGTGGCGGCGATGGGACTGGTAACGCTTCACCCGGCCCTTCGCCGTGATGCGGAACCGCTTGGCGGCGCCGCGGTTGGTCTTGATCTTGGGCATTTCCTTGTCACTCCGTATTGGCAGGCGCCGTCTGGCTTCACGCCTGGTCGCTTTCTCGTGGGGGAACAGCCAGCGTTCCCGGCGGGGCGCGGCCCCGCTATTTCTTCTTGGGAGAGAGGATCATCACCATCTGGCGCCCTTCGAGCTTCGGAAACTGCTCGACGGTGCCGAGATCGGCGAGATCGTCACGGACACGCTCGAGGAGCTGCAGGCCGAGCTCCTGATGCGCCATCTCGCGTCCCCGGAACCTCAGGGTCACCTTGACGCGATCTCCCTCTTCCAGGAAACGTCTCAGGTTGCGGAGTTTGACCTGATAGTCTCCCACGTCCGTTCCCGGACGAAACTTCACTTCCTTGACCTGGACCTGCTTCTGCTTCTTCCTGGCCTGCTGGGCCTTCTTGCTCTGTTCGAACTTGAACCGCCCGTAATCCATGATCTTGCAGACGGGCGGATCCGAATTCGGTGCAATCTCGACCAGGTCCAGACCGGCTTCCTGTGCCATCTGCCGGGCTTCCTCGATCGGAACGACCCCGACCTGTTCGCCTTCTTCGTTGATCAGTCGCACACGGGGAACGTGGATTTCGTCATTGACCCGGTGCTGATCCCTTGGCTTAGCGATGCTTCATTCCTCCAAAACAGTGCGGCCGTGGCTCGCGATCTCCTCGGCAAGTCGACGCCCGAATTCCTCGATGGGCATGGCGCCGAGATCCTTGCCGGCCCGCGTGCGCACGGCCACTGTGCCGGAATCTGCCTCGCGATCCCCGATCACCAGCAGGTAGGGAATGCGCTGCAGCGTGTGCTCGCGGATTTTAAAGCCGATCTTCTCGTTTCTCAAGTCCGCGATGGCCCGGATCCCCTGCCTCTTCAGGGCCTCGACCGCGGCCTCCACGGCGCCCGCCTGCCGGTCCGTGATGTTCATGACCACGGCCTGCACCGGCGCCAGCCAGGCCGGCAGCTTGCCCTCGTAGTGCTCGAGCAGGATGCCGATGAAGCGCTCCAGCGAACCGAGGATGGCCCGGTGCAGCATCACCGGCACCTGGCGCGAGCCGTCCTCGGCCACGTAGTGGGCGCCGAGCCGGGCCGGCATGGAGAAGTCGAGCTGGATGGTGCCGAGCTGCCAGACGCGCCCCAGACAGTCCTTGAGCGAGAACTCGATCTTGGGCCCGTAGAAGGCCCCCTCCCCAGGCTGCAGTTCCCAGTCCAGCCCCTTGTG
>JALVEM010000305.1 GCA_027030825.1 Thiohalobacter sp. | reverse complement strand
GCATGCGTTTCGCGAGTGCACGGTGTCGCCAGCCCAGCACCAGACAGCCGCCCAGTGCGACGATGGCGAGGATGGCATGCCACTCAGTCATGGAAGTCCGCCTCAGGCATAGTCGTCGATCCGCGGGGCATCGGCATCCCCCTCGTTGTCGGGCCGGCGCCTGCCGGCCGGAGGCTCGGGTGGACGCCGCCGTCGGCGCGAGGCGTCCGGGTCCGTGCGGTCGGTTCGATCTCGCGGCGGCACCGGCGCCGGGATGCCGGGTGGACGGGGAACGGGCGTGATCCTGTCCATGGCTTCGAACCGCTCACCGGATCCCGTGCCCTCCCGATCACAGGGCCATCACCTCGTCCCACTCCTCGTCGGTGAGCAGCTTGTTGAGATCGACGAGGATGAGCAGATTGTCGTCGACATTGGCCACGCCCTGGATGTAACGCGCACTGTCCTCGTTGCCGACGCTCGGTGCGGTATCGATCTCCGAGGTGTCGAGATCGACGACCTCGGCCACGGCGTCCACCATGATGCCGACCACATGCTTTCCGGTCTCGATGATGACGATGCGCGTGGCGTCGTCGGGCTCCCGGGACGGCAGGCCGAGCCGCCGTCGGGTGTCGATGACCGTGACCACGTTTCCGCGCAGGTTGATGATGCCGAGCACATAGTCGGGTGCACCGGGCACGGGCGCGATCTCGGTCACGCGCAGCACTTCCTGCACCTGCATGACGTTGATGCCGTAGGTCTCGTTCTCCAGGCGGAAGGTCACGCACTGGATGACGTCATGTTCGTTGACGTTCGTTGCTGCACTGCTCACTGTCTGATTCATCTCTCCTCTCCGTCATGTGACGTCATGGAAACGCCGCGTCGTGCCCTGACGAGTCAGGATGCATCACTCATGCCATCCGAACGCAGTCGCCGCCAGAGCCAGCGTATCAGTTCATCGGCATCGAGCAGCCCGGACCTTAGCCGGTGCGACACGCCGACCAGCCAGGGACGCCGGCCATCCGCGGCCTGTCGCCAGCGCAGGGTTTCGGGATCGAGGGTCGTGGCGTCCTCTGTCGCCTCGCAGAGCAGGGCCCAGCGCCCGTCCCCGATGAGAACGGCGTGACGGCATTCCTCCGCAGCCTCTCTGGCGACCGACGAAGAAGTCGAGAGAAGTGCCGCCAGATCGACGCACACGCTGCGCCGGCCGGCGTGACCGAGCAGACCGACGAACGGCGCTTCGAGCGGTGCCGGTTCGATCTCCACGGCAGGCATCACCGCCTCGACCCGGGACTCGGGCAGCAGCACCCGACCATGACGGGTTCGCAGCGGCAGGACCCGGCGCCAGGCTTCGGCGGCCTTCGCTTCCGAAGCGATGGCGCTCTCCCGGCTCGGCATTCCCAGGAGAGTGTCGAGGTAGGCGCCGAGCGCCGCCTCCGGATCGGGCAGACCGGAATCCGTGCCGGACGGCTTCATACCGCGGCCCGCCTCTCGTCCGCCTCGGCTCCGGCCGCCGTCTCCAGCAGGGCGTCGGCCAGCCGGGCGTAGGCCTGCGCCCCCCGGCTCTGCGGCTGCCAGAGGGAGAGCGGCAAACCCCGGCGACTGGCGTCCCTGAATCGGGTGTCCACCGGTATGCGGTCGTCCCAGAGCGCTTCCGGCCAGCGCTCGCGCAGCATGGCCAGGGTGTCCCGCGAAGCGCGGGTGCGCTGATCGTACAGGGTCGGCACGATCAGATGGTCCACCACCTCGCCACGCGAGCGCCGGATCATGGCCAGTGTGCGCAGCATGCGTTCCAGCCCCTTGATTGCGAGAAATTCGGTCTGCACCGGGATGATCAGACGGTCACAGGCCGCCAGCGCGTTGACCATCAGCACGCCGAGCATGGGCGGACAATCGAGCAGGATCACATCGTGGGTGGCCTGCAGCGGCGCCAGTGCCTGGCCGAGTACCAGCCCCATGCCCTCGATACCCGCCACCTGTCGGTCGAGCGTGGCCTGTGCCGTGGATGCGGGCATGAGGTCCAGCCCCTCGATGTCCGTGGCGATCAGCTGTCGCCGGCCATCCGGCCGCTCGCCTGCGCGCGCCACCTGGAAGAGACCATAGACCGAGGGGCCCTGCGCATCGGGATCGCGCCCGAACCAGGCCGTGAGCGAACCATGCGGGTCGAGATCCACCATCAGCACGCGCCGTCCGCGGCCGACCAGCTCGCCGGCCAGGGTGGAGACCGTCGTGGTCTTCCCCACGCCGCCCTTCTGGTTGGCCACGGCCCAGACCCTGCTTCGCTGCCGCTGCAATGTCGCCGTTCCGCGCACCGAATCTCCCGTCCACGAAATCATGAAAGCGAACGTCCGGTTTTCGACGCTCTGCATGTCTGCGGAGAGGTGATGCAGAAGACATGCCACGAAGTGGCTTGACCGGGCTACCGGATGGCCTGGCGCAGCGCGGGGGCGATCTCGGGCAGCGGCAGCACCTGGTCGGCGAGCC
>JALVEM010000304.1 GCA_027030825.1 Thiohalobacter sp. | reverse complement strand
ATGTCCGTGATCGGCGCGCCCAGTTCACGCAATGCCACCCAGAGCCGGGCGATCTCGGTGACGCCCGTGCGGATGTCGCGCAGATTGGCGACCTGGGAGCCCAGATGGCAGTGCAGGAGCCGCAGCGCCTCCAGATGCCCCTGTGTGCGCAGCACCTCCACTGCCTCCAGCAGCTGGCCGGCATGCAGGCCGAACTTGGCCCGCTCGCCACCGGAGTTCTGCCACTTGCCCGCACCCACGGAGGCCAGCCGGGCGCGCAGGCCCAGCCGCGGCGCGATGCCCAGTCGCCGTGACGCCGCCTCGATCAGCGGCAGCTCGGAGAGCTTCTCGACGACCAGCACCACATCCAGCCCCATGGCCCGGCCGATCAGGGCCAGCTCCACGTATTCCCGGTCCTTGTAGCCGTTGCAGACGATCCGGGCGCCGTCGGCCGCCTCGGCCAGGGCGATCATCAGCTCCGGCTTGCTGCCCGCCTCCAGCCCCATGCCGCGCGGGTGGGCGGCGATGTGCTCGACCACCGTCCGCTGCTGGTTGACCTTGACCGGGTAGACGGGGCGAAACCGCCCCCCGTAGTTCCGCTCCCGGCACGCCCGGTCGAAGGCCGCGTAGATGCGGTCGATGCGGTCGCGCAGCAGATCCGGAAACCGGACCAGCAGCGGCAGGCGCAGGCCGGCCTGCCGGCTGCGTTCCGCCAGGACATACAGGTCCAGCGGCGGGAGACCTTCGGCCGGACGCACGACCAGGTGGCCCTCCCCGGAGACATCGAAATAGCCCTCGCTCCAGCCCGGGAGGTTGTAGGTCTTGCGTGCATGCGTGATCCGCCACATGCCGCGAACCTTACCCCAAACGGCCTGCCGCGCAAACGTGCCAGCGGCAACTTTTTCCGGTATCTTCCGGGTTTTCGTTGCATTGCCACGGAAGCACACGGAAAGCACGGAAAGAATCAATCAGCCTTTCCGATCCGGAACGCAGAGAGCGCAGAGGCGCAGAGAACGCGGAGATTACCGATTCATCCACTGAAACGTCTGCTTGATCGGTCCGTGATACCGGAAGTGACACCCTGCCTGGTGGATACCCGATATCCGAACGGGTGCGCCGGTGGTGGAATTCAGGCAAACAAAAATCCCTCTGCGCACTCTGAGTCTCGGCGATCTCTGCGTCATGGATCGATGGTGCTTGATAAGGTACCCGTGTTTGCCGTGGGCTTACGTGGCCGGACAGGATGAGGCAAGCGATGGTACTGGATGCGAACTGGTTCACCGAGGTGTGCGAGGAGGGCGGCTCCGCCTTTTCGCTGAAGATCCGCCGCAAGCTGCACGAGGAGCAGACGCCCTATCAGCGGATCGAAATCTACGAGACCGAGACCTTCGGCAACCTGATGGTGATCGACGGCTTCATCATGCTCTCCTCGCGGGACAATTTTCTCTACCACGAGATGATGAGCCATCCGGCGCTTTTCACCCATCCCGCGCCCCGTCGCGTGGTGATCATCGGCGGCGGCGACTGCGGCACCCTGCGCGAGGTGCTGCGCCACCCGGAGATAGAGCATGTGCTGCAAGTGGAGATCGACGAGCGTGTCACCCGGCTCGCCGAACAATACTTCCCGGAGCTGTGCGAGGCCAACGGCGATCCGCGCGCCGAGTTCTTCTTCGGCGACGGCATCCGCTGGATGGCCGAGGCCGAACCCGGCAGCGTGGATGTGATCATCGTGGATTCCACCGATCCGATCGGGCCGGCCAAGGGGCTCTTCACCGAGGACTTCTACCGGAACTGCCATCGTGCCCTCGGCGAGGCCGGTGTCGTGGTCCAGCAGAGCGAGTCACCGCTCTATCACCTCGACATCCTGCTGCCCATGCACCGGGCCATGCGCGCCGCCGGCTTTTCGGAGACGCGCAGCCTGCACTTTCCACAGCCGGTCTATCCATCCGGATGGTGGACGGCGACCATGGGACTCAAGGGCTGCACCACAGACGGCTGGCGCCGGGCGGATGCCGCCGGCAAGACCTTCCCGACGCGCTACTACAGCGCCGAGACCCACGCCGCCGCGCTCGCCCAGCCGCCGTTCTTCCTCCAGGCGCTGGAGGGTTCATAGTCACGGAATCCACTGAAAAGAAGTGAGGAGTGAGGGGTGAGGAGTGAGGGGTGAGGTGTTTTTCCCGTCATGCCGGATGAGCATCTTCTTCTTGCCATTCCGGGCGAGTGGCTTCCCTTCCTTCGTCATTCCGGCCAAGCGGACCGGCCTCGGCCGGGACACGCGAGCCGGAATCCGGAAACCCCGCCGATCCATGCCACGGTGGTCGATGATTTTCCTGGATCCCGGATAGCCCGCTGCGCGGGCTTCCGGGATGACTGAGGTGGGTGTGCGCGGGCTTCCGGGATGACCGAGGTGGGGGTACGCGAGCTTCCGGGATGGCCCGGGCGGTAGAGTCGTTCCGGTCGAGCAGACCCAGCACAGGAATCAA
>JALVEM010000303.1 GCA_027030825.1 Thiohalobacter sp. | reverse complement strand
ACATCCCGGACAGGTCGGCCCGCCGCCCAGGGCGATGGCCGTCCGCGGGATCGGGAGTCAAGACGAGGAAGACGAAGACAATGGCAACAGGTATCGTGAAGTGGTTCAGCAATGCCAAGGGCTATGGATTCATCGAGCCGGAAGGGGGTGGCGAGGACGTCTTCGCACACTTCAGCGCCATCGAAGCGGAGGGCTACCGGACCCTGAAACAGGGCCAGCGCGTCGAATACGAATTCGAGGAGGGACCGCGTGGCCTGCATGCCACCCGGGTCGTGGCCGTACCGGAAGGTTCCGGCGCGAATTGACCTCGATGGACGGGAGGGCGGAACGCCCCCCTCCCGATCCGGACTCACCCCATGGCGGCAATCACCGCCTGACCGAATTCCCGCGTCCCCAGCGGCTGTGCGCCGGGCAGGTCCCGCGCCAGGTCGCCCGTTACCCTGCCGGCCGAGATCGCGCCCGAGAGTCCGGCCACGATGCGATCGGCGGCCTCCTGCCAGCCGATGTGACGCAGCAGCATCTCCGCCGACAGGATCAGCGAACTCGGATTGGCCCGATTCTGACCCGCGATATCCGGGGCCGTGCCATGGGTCGCCTCGAACAGACCCACGGTATCGGACAGGTTGGCGCCGGGCGAGATCCCGATGCCGCCCACCTGCGCCGCCGCTGCATCCGAGATGTAGTCGCCGTTGAGATTGAGCGTGGCGATCACGTCGCAGTCCTCGGGATCGAGCAGGATCTTCTGCAGGAAGGCGTCGGCGATCACGTCGTTGACCCGGATCTTCGTGCCGGTGTTCGGATTGTCGAAGACCAGGCCCGGGCCGTCCGGATTGTCCACCGCACCGAACTCGCGGCGCGCGAGCGCATAGCCCCAGTCGCGGAAGGCCCCCTCCGTGAACTTCATGATGTTGCCCTTGTGCACCAGGGTGACGGATCTCCGGTTCTGGTCGATGGCGTACTGCAGCGCCTTGCGCACCAGGCGTTCGGTGCCCTCCTGCGACACCGGCTTGATGCCGATGCCGGATGTCTCGGGAAAGCGGATCTTCCTCACCCCCATCTCGTTTTCCAGAAAGGCGATGACCCTGCGGGCCTCATCGCTGCCCGCCGGCCATTCGATGCCGGCATAGATGTCCTCCGAGTTCTCCCGGAAGATCACCATGTCCGTCTTCTCCGGATGCTTCACCGGGCTCGGGCAGCCATCGTAGTAGCGCACCGGGCGCAGGCAGACATAGAGATCGAGCTGCTGGCGCAGGGCCACATTGAGCGACCGGATGCCGCCCCCGACCGGCGTCATGAGCGGACCCTTGATGGCCACGAGGAAATCCCGGATGGCCTGGACGGTCTCGTCCGGCAGCCAGATCTCTTCGCCATAGACACGGTTCGCCTTCTCGCCGGCGAAGATCTCCATCCAGGCGATGGCCCGGCCGCCGCCATAGGCCTTCTCGACGGCGGCATCCACCACCTCGCGCATCACGGGCGTGATGTCCACGCCGATGCCGTCGCCCTCGATGAAGGGCACGATCGGGCGCTCGGGCACACGCAGGGCGCCCTTGTCGCCCAGGGTGATGGCCTCGCCGTCGCTCGGAATCCGGATCTTCTCGTAGTTCATGGCAATCTTCCCGTCGAATGACAAAACTGGCCGCGCATTCTACCAAAAGAAACGCCCCGTGATCCGAGGATCACGGGGCGCCGAGTCGAAGGACAGTTCGTGATTGAAGCGGATCAGATCTCGCCGCCGGCCGCCTTGGTGAGCGACTCCTCGATGGCGTTCGGTGCACACATGATGTTGAAGAAGGTGGCACCGTCGTCACTCTGGATCATCGGCAGATGCGGCCAGTCGATGGCGATGCGGAAGCGGGCATAGAGGGCATACACGTCTCCGCCGGAGACCAGGATCTCGTAGGGCAGGTGCGGCGTATGACGATACTCGCCCTTGTCGATGCGACTCATGATGTACTCGTCACCGGCGCAGCCTTCCTTCAGCGCTACACCGAAGACGGTCTCCTCACGACCGGGGATGTCGATGCGATAGACCTTGGTGACACCGCCGCGGGCGTTCTTGAGCCCTTCCTCGACGGCAGCGACGGCCTCTTCATAGCTGTCGTACTCGGCCAGCTCGCTCGGGTCGTCGAAATACTCCATGCCGAACATGTAGTGGTACTTGCGCAGGTCCTTGGCAGCGAGTTTCTTGTCGCCGGTGCCGTACTCGGCCTGCTTGCCCAGGGCGGCTTCCAGCTGCCTGGCTGCGGCCTGGACACCGCTCATGTCTTCGATGCGGTAGGCGTTGCCGTAGTAGATCGGGTTGGTGTAGGCCACCTGGATCTGGTCACCCACCTTGGTGAGAGAAACACGCTGACCGGCGACGTAGCCACCGTTCTCGCTGCTGGCAGCGGCCTTCTTGAGGTCATCGTTGGTGAAGGCGATGACCAGCGCGCCCTCGTAGGGGCTGTATTCGCCAACGATCTCGAAGCCGGCGCCGGTGAGCTTGTTCTTGACTTCTTCGGCTGCGGCGTTCATGTCGCCGGACGTGGTGTAGGCGAGAATGAAGGGCTTGAGCGCCTCTTCGGCAAGCGCAAGGCCGGCGGAAGAAACGAAGAGCAGGCCCATCACGAGAGCCTTTCTGAGCATGGAAAGCATGGATCACTCCTCCAGTTTGCTGAAGCTGATGTCCCGAGACGGGGACGGTTATTATCGGACCGCCGCCTGTCGGACGGCACCCCATGAATCCCGCCACCGGTCACCGATGACTGGATGGGAATAGTTATCAACATCTTGCCTCAGACTGTCAAGGCGAATCGACAAAAAACCATCACCTCGGGAAAACAGCCTTTCCAAGTTCCGGTTTCTCCTTGTTATTTCGATTACACTAATATTCTTATCCTTGTGATGCCGCTGGCAAGAACTGCCCTGCGGCGGGTGGATCATCCCGCCTCTCCCTGCAGGACGAGACCGTTTGCGGGATAATGAAACCATGGTCTGGACACCGCGAGTCACGGTTGCCGCACTGGCCGAACGCGACGGCCGCTTCCTCGTCGTCGAGGAAGAGGTCGAGGGAAAGCGCGTCTACAATCAGCCGGCCGGGCATCTGGAGCCGGGCGAGAGCCTGCTCGAGGCCGTCGTGCGCGAGATGCGCGAGGAGACCTGCCGCGACTTCGAGCCGCGCTCCCTGGTCGGCGTGTATCTGTGGCGGCGCAATGCCGACTCGGATACTTTCCTGCGATTCGTGATCTTCGGCATCGCCGGCGAGGAACGAACCGATCTCGAACGGGATCCGGACATCCTGGCGACCCGATGGCTCTCCGAACGCGAGTTGCGCTCGGCATCGGAACGGCTCCGCAGCCCGCTGGTCCTGAAGTGCATCGAGGACCACCAGGCCTGCCGGCATTACCCGCTCGACATTCTCGAGACCCTGATCGACTGTCGATGAGTGATTCACCCGTCCATGTGGGACTCTCCGGCGGTGTCGACTCCGCCGTGGCCGCCCTGCGTCTGCGCGAGGCCGGCCTGCCCGTGGTGGGCGTCTTCATGAAGAACTGGGAGGAAGACGATCAAGACGGCCACTGCGCCGCCGCCGAGGATCTGGCCTCGGCCCGGGCGGTGGCGGACCACCTGGACATCCCTCTGCGCACGGTGAACTTCTCGGCCGAGTACTGGGACCGGGTGTTCGAACACTTTCTTTCCGAATACCGGGCCGGCCGCACGCCCAATCCGGACATCCTGTGCAACAGCGAGATCAAGTTCCGCGCCTTTCTGGATTTCGCCCGGGCACAGGGTGCCTCCGGCATCGCGACCGGCCACTATGCGCGCATCGAACGGCGCGACGGCCGGTGCCACCTGATGCTCTCGGCCGACCCGGAAAAGGACCAGACCTATTTCCTTCACCGCCTGGATCAGGATCAGCTGGCCGCCAGCCGCTTCCCGCTGGGCGATCTGACCAAGGCCGAGGTCCGCCGTCTGGCTGCGAGCGCCGGGCTGCCCAACGCCGAGCGCCGCGACAGCACCGGCATCTGCTTCATCGGCGAGCGACGTTTCCGGGAATTCCTCGCCCGCTACCTGCCGGCGAGCCCCGGAGAGATGGTGACCCCCGAAGGAGAAGTCGTCGGCGAACATCAGGGGCTCATGTTCTACACCATAGGCCAGCGGCAGGGGCTCGGCATCGGCGGCGGACACGGGAGCGACAACCGGCCCTGGTACGTGGCGGCGAAGGATCTGGAGCGGAATCGGCTGATCGTGGTCCAGGGCGGGGATCACCCGCTGCTCCACCATCCGGCGCTGGCGCTCGCCGACCTGCACTGGATCGGTGGCCGTCCACCCACTGGACCGCTGCGCTGCCAGGCGCGTATCCGCCATCGCCAACCGTTGCAGGCCTGCGTGCTGATCCCCTCAGGCCATGGCTGGACGGTCCGCTTCGACCGGCCGCAGCGGGCCGTCGCGCCCGGCCAGTCGGCGGTCTTCTATCGTGACGGGGAATGCCTGGGCGGCGGCGTGATCGCGCGTGCACTCACGGCCGCCACGCTGCCGGCCGGGAGCATGGCCCATGGCACATGACTGGACGGATCGTGCCCTGGCACTCTCGGCCGTCTTCCAGGCCGCCGATGCCGTGACCGGCCTGGCGCGTACCGGCACCCTGGATCCGGCCGTGCAGGCCGCCCTGCTCGACTCCATCCTGATCACGGATCCTGCCAGCACCGAGGCCGTGTATCCGGACCGCTTCGTGCGCCGGGAGGCCCTGCGCGCCCTGCAGCAGCGCCTCTCGGGGCAGCACCTGGGTCCGGAAGCGCTGACGGCCACGCGCTACGCCATCGCCCTGTTGCATCTGGCCCGCAAGCTGCTGCGCGAACCCGCCCGCCTGCAGGCGATCGGCGCAGGCATCGAAGCCGCAAAGGCCCAGGCCGAACACTTCGGCGCCGATCACGAGAATGTGCGCGCACGCTTCGATGCGCTCTATCAGGCGCACATCAGCACATTGAACCCCCGCATCCTGGTACAGGGCGACCCCGCGATTCTCTCCACACCCCACCGGCAGGCACAGATCCGCGCCCTGCTGCTCGCCGGCATCCGCGCCGCCGTCCTCTACCATCAGGTGGGCGGGCGACGCTGGCACATCCTGCTGCGCCGCCGCCGGCTGCTCGAGGGCGCCGAGCGCCTGTTGCGGGAAGCCTGACGCAGACGCTTGCTCCGTTTCGAGTCCCGGAATCCGAACGGGAGAAACACAGGGCGCTGTCTGTACACCGATTCTGACCCCGCAGTTCGGCGGATTTGCCACCAGCGGCAGGGTCGCTTCGGCTCCGCGCCTGGTCCGCGTACCGCGGATTCCCTGCGCTTCTCACTCGGGCACGCGCTCGCGGAACTCGCCCCTGCGGGGCTCAGACACCCGCTCGCTTTCCCGTGCCCTCGCTGCGATGCTCGGCGGCGGCGAGTCGCCTGTGCGACCTGCCGCCGCCATCCAACAGGCTGTGGATGCATTTCCGAGTTTCCGTCATTCCGGCCAAGCGACCCGGCTTTTGCCGGGGAGCGCGAGCCGGAATCCAGAAATCACGTTCATATATGCCACCCCGGGTGATCCATTCCCGAATTCCGGACAAGCGCTGTGCGCTTTTTGGAATGACATCCTTCTGCGTACTCTGCACCTCTGCGCGCTCTGTGTTCCGGATCGCCGTATCTCGACCGTGCACGCCCCGTCATTGGCCAGCCAGCGGCTCTCGGCGCTGTGGTAGAATGCCCGGCTTCGTACGCCGGCACATGCGCCGGCCGTCAGGGTTTGAAGAAGCTTCCCAGAGGATTGGCCATGACCGACAGCTTTTCTTCGAAGTCCACGCTCAGGGTGGGCGACCGCGAACTCGCCTACTGGCGGCTCGATGCGCTGGCGCCGGAATTCGACATCGCCCGGCTGCCCTACTCCCTCAAGATCCTGCTCGAGAACCTGCTGCGCCACGAGGACGGCCGCACGGTGACAGCAGACGACATCCGGGCACTGGCGAGCTGGGACCCCAAGGCCGAGCCTTCGCGCGAGACCGCCTTCCGGCCGGCGCGCGTGCTGATGCAGGACTTCACCGGTGTGCCGGCGGTGGTGGATCTGGCCGCCATGCGCGACGCCATGGCCGACCTCGGGGGCGACCCGGCCCGCATCAATCCGCTGGAGCCGGCCGAGCTCGTCATCGACCATTCCGTGCAGATCGACCGGTTCGGCGCGCCGGATGCCTTCGAGTTCAACGCCGCCCGCGAATACGAACGCAACCGCGAACGCTACCAGTTTCTCAAGTGGGGCCAGAACGCCTTCGACAACTTCAAGGTCGTCCCGCCGGATACCGGCATCGTGCACCAGGTCAATCTCGAATACCTGGCCCGCGTGGTATTCGACAGCGAGGGCGTGGCCTATCCGGACACCCTGGTCGGCACCGATTCCCACACCACCATGATCAACGGCCTGGGCGTGCTCGGATGGGGCGTGGGCGGCATCGAGGCCGAGGCGGCGATGCTGGGCCAGCCCATCTCCATGCTGATTCCGCAGGTGATCGGCTTCCGGCTCACCGGCGAGCTGGCCGAGGGCGCCACCGCCACCGACCTGGTGCTGACGGTGGTCGAGCGGCTGCGGCAGTACGGCGTGGTGGGCAAGTTCGTGGAGTTCTTCGGCCCGGGTCTCGAACACCTCTCGCTCGCCGACCGGGCCACGCTGGCCAACATGGCACCCGAATACGGCGCCACCTGCGGCATCTTCCCGATCGATGCCGAAACCCTCACCTACCTGCGCCTGACCGCCCGCAGCGAGGCACACATCGCCCTGGTCGAGGCCTATGCCCGGGCCCAGGGCCTGTTCCACGAACCGGGGCAGCCCGAGGCCGAATACACCGACGTCATCGAACTCGACATGGGCACCGTCGTGCCCAGCATCGCCGGACCCAAGCGCCCGCAGGACCGCATCCGCCTGAGCGATGCGGCCACGAAGTTCCGCGAGGATCTGGCGGCGCTGAAGGAGGAACGGAACCTGGAGAGCCGCTCCGTCGAAACGGAGATCGGCGGCGAACGGGTGCGGCTGGAGGACGGCTTCATCGCCATCGCCTCCATCACCTCATGCACCAACACCTCCAATCCCGCCGTCATGCTCGGCGCCGGACTGCTGGCCCGCAAGGCGCACGAGCGCGGCCTGCAGGTGAAACCCTGGGTGAAGACCTCGCTCGCGCCCGGTTCCCAGGTGGTGACGGAATACCTGCGCCGCGCCGGGCTGCTCGATGATCTGGAATCGCTCGGCTTCGCCGTGGTGGGCTACGGCTGCACCACCTGCATCGGCAATTCCGGCCCCCTGCCCGAGGCGGTCTCGAAGGCCATTGCCGAAGGCAACCTGACCGCCTGTTCGGTGCTCTCGGGCAACCGCAACTTCGAGGGCCGCGTACACCCCGAGGTGCGCATGAATTATCTGGCCTCGCCGCCGCTGGTGGTCGCCTATGCGATCGCCGGGCACATGAATGTGGACGTCTACAACGAACCCCTGGGCGTGGATCGCGAGGGCAGGCCGGTGTATCTGCGTGATCTCTGGCCTTCGCTCGCCGAGATCAACGCCGTGATGCGCGAGAGCGTGGACCGCGAGGAATTCGAGCGCATCTATGCCAATGTCTTCGTGGGCGAGGACCGCTGGCGCGCGCTGGAGGCCCCCACCGACCGGCGTTTCTCCTGGGATCCGGATTCGACATACATACGCAAGCCGCCCTATTTCGAGGGCCTGTCGCGGAATCCCGAACCGGTGACCGACATTTCCGGTGCCCGGGTGCTGGCGCTGCTGGGCGATTCGGTCACCACCGACCACATCTCGCCGGCGGGCGCCATCAAGCCGGACAGCCCGGCCGGGCAATACCTGCTGTCCAAGGGCGTCAAACCCGAGGACTTCAACTCGCTGGGCGCCCGGCGCGGCAACCACGAGGTGATGATGCGCGGCACCTTCGCCAACATCCGGCTGCGCAACCTGCTCGCCCCCGGCACCGAGGGCGGCGTGACCCGGCACCTGCCGGACGGCGAACTCATGTCCATCTTCGATGCAGCCATGAAATACCGCGAGGAAGGGGTGCCGCTGGTGGTCATCGCCGGCAAGGAATACGGCTCCGGCTCCTCGCGCGACTGGGCGGCCAAGGGGCCGAAACTGCTCGGCGTGCGAGCGGTCATCGCGGAGAGCTTCGAGCGCATCCACCGCACCAACCTGGTCTGCATGGGCATCCTGCCGCTCCAGTTCATGGAAGGGGAAAATGCCCAGGCGCTCGGCCTGACCGGCGAGGAGGTCTACCACATCGAGGGCCTGGGTGACGGCACCGCGAAGGAAGTGACCGTACGCGCCGTCTCGGCAGACGGCAGCGAGAAACGCTTCACCGCCCGGGTGCGCATCGATACCCCGCAGGAGGTCGAGTACTACCGCCACGGCGGCATCCTGCCCTATGTGCTGCGCCAGCTGGCGGCGTGACCCCGGGCGGCATGGCTTGGCGTGGTTTTCTGGATTCCGGGAGCCTGCGCCCTTCCATCCCTGGTCATCCCGGAAGCCCGCGCAGCACCACACCCCAAGTCATCCCGGAAGCCCGCGCAGCGGGCTATCCGGGATCCAGGCAAGAGCTCAGCCCACAGTGGAAAGAACAAACGTGGTTTCTGGATTCCCGCTCGCGCGTCCCGGCAAGCCGGGCCGCTTGGCCGGAATGACGAAGAAATGGGCACTCGCCCGGAATGATGGTGGCGGAATCATTCCGGACGGCACGAATTGCCGATCCGGAATCCAGGAAAGGGATGAACGCTTTACGCTGCGGCTGCCCCGGGCGGGATCGACTCGGCGATGCCAAGCATCGCGGACAGCCGGCGAAACGAGCGAGGGTTGTCCGAGCCCGCAGGGCGAGTTCCCGAGCGCGCCGACTGTCCGCGACGCGCAGGGTACCCGCAGGGCAAGCCGCCGGAGATCCCGACCGGGGCAGCCGCAGCACCTTCGAGCTTCCAGCTTCCTGCTTCTGAATTCTGTATTCTGAATTCTGTATTCTTTACCCTCAAAACCAACCAGACACCCCGGAACCACTCGCCATGGACCTGACACCACTGACCGCCGTCTCCCCCATCGACGGCCGCTATGCCCGCAAGACCGAGGACCTGCGCCCGATCTTCAGTGAATACGGCCTCATTCGCCATCGCGTGCTGGTCGAGATCCGCTGGCTGCAGGCGCTCTCCGAAGAACCTCTGATCGCCGAAGTGCCGCCCTTCAGCGAGCATGCCAACAATCTGCTGGAAGGCATCATCGAGAACTTCGGCCTCGAGGATGCGCAACGGGTCAAGAACATCGAGCGCACCACCAACCACGACGTCAAGGCAGTGGAATATTTCCTCAAGGAGAAGATCGCCGGCAATCGGG
>JALVEM010000302.1 GCA_027030825.1 Thiohalobacter sp. | reverse complement strand
GGGATACATGCGGATCTTGTACTGCTGGAGCCCGGGCAGGGGCGGCGTCAGCCGCAGGGTGAACAGGGTCTCGCCCGCCTCGTTGTGGCCCGCCGGTTCGAATTCGTAGCGGTGGCGCGGCACGAAGCGGCCATGCTCGTCTTCCACACCCACCACGCACTCCACCTTCACATCGGCGGCCGCCAGTTCATGCAGCATGGCCGCGACCCGGATCTCGGCCGTCTCGCCGGTCTGGATCTCGGTTTCGGGCGGCTCCGAGAGCCGCAGCTGCACCCGTTCCCAGGCGCCGAGGACCTTGCGCTTCCAGGCGGCCAGATCCCGTGCCCCGGCATGGCCGTGTTCCTCCATGAGGCGTCCCTGTCGCGCCGCCTTGCCGTAGAAGTCGCGGACATAGTCCATGACCATGCGCTGGGAATTGAAGTTGGGCAGGATCGAGCGGATCGAGGCCTTGGACATCCGCACCCAGCCCTCGGAATAGCCGTGCCCGTCACGATCGTAGTAGAGCGGGATCACCTGCTGTTCCAGGATGTCCAGCAGCTCGTTGCCTTCCTCCTGGTCGCGATAGGCGGGATCGACGTTGGGGCCGTGCGGGGTGATGGCCCAGCCGTTCTCGCCGTTGTAGCCCTCGCCCCACCAGCCGTCGAGCACGCTCAGGTTCAGCACACCGTTGATGCCGGCCTTCTGGCCGGAGGTGCCGCTGGCCTCCATCGGATACTCGGGGTTGTTCAGCCACACGTCCACCCCGGTCACCAGCTTGCGCGCGAGCGCCATGTCGTAGCCCTCGATCAGCAGGATGTGGCCGATGAACTCGGGACGCCGGGCATAGTCCTGGATCACCCGCATGAGCTCCTGGCCCGGCAGGTCGTTCGGGTGCGCCTTGCCGGCGAACAGGAGCACGACCGGGCGGTCCGGATCGGTGAGCAGGCGCTGCAGACGCTCGGGATCCGAGAAGATCAGGGTGGCGCGCTTGTAGGTGGCGAAGCGGCGGGCGAAGCCGAGCAGCAGGACGTCGGTCTCGTGCGGCGACAGGAAGCGCGTGGCGCGTTCGATGAAGGATTCCGCGTGGCCGTTGCGCCGATACTGGCGCGTGATGCGCTTGCGCACGTCCTCCAGCAGTTCGGCCTTGAGCCCCTGGCGGATCGACCAGAAGCTGTGGGTGGGGATCTCCTCGATGCGCAGCCAGTACTCGGCGTTGAGCAGCTCGTTGCGCCAGTCGCGGCCGAAGCGCATGTCGAAGGTGTTCGACCAGTCGCGCGCGATGAAGGTCGGCACATGGACGCCGTTGGTCACGTGGCGCATCGGGTTCTCTTCCGGCGGGATCTGCGGCCAGATGTAGGCCTCCATGCGCGAGGCCACGCCGCCGTGGATGCGGCTGACTCCGTTGTGGAAGCGCGAGCCGCGCAGCGCCAGCGAGGTCTGGTTGAAGCCGCCGATGTTCTGGGGACTGGCGCCGAGCGTGAGGAAGGTTTCCATGTCGACGCCCAGTGTGTCCACGTATTCGCCGAAATAGACACGCATTAGGTCGTGATCGAAGATGTCGTGTCCGGCCGGCACCGGCGTGTGGGTCGTGAACACCGTGGCGGCGGCCACGGATTCGAGGGCCTCGAAGAAATCGAGCTGCTCATCGGCCACCTTCTCGCGCACCCGCTCCAGGATCTGGAAGGCGGCGTGTCCTTCGTTGATGTGCCAGACGGTGGGCTTCAGACCCAGGGCGCGCAGCGCCCGCACGCCGCCGATGCCGAGCACGATCTCCTGCTGCATGCGGGTGTTGATGTCGCCACCGTAGAGCTGATAGGTGATCGCCCGGTCTTCCTCGCTGTTCTCCTGGAGGTCGGAATCCAGCAGATAGAGGCGGATGTGTCCCGCGCGGGCCTCCCAGACCCGGAGCTCCACCCGGCGCCCGGGCAGATCGACGTGGACACGGATCTCCCGGCCTTCCGCGTCACGGGCCGGCTGCACCGCCAGGTCCTCGAACCGCGTCGGCGTGTAATGGGCGATCTGGTTGCCGTGGGCATCGATGGTCTGGGTGAAATAGCCCTGGCGGTAGAGCATGCCGACCCCGACGAAGGGCACGCCCAGATCGCTGGCGGCCTTGCAGTGGTCGCCGGCCAGGATGCCCAGGCCGCCGGAATAGATGGGCAGGCTCTCGTGCAGGCCGAATTCGGCGCAGAAATAGGCGACGAGGTCTGCCTCGGGATCGAGATGGGGGGCCACCTCTTCGCGGGTCTGTTCCGAGAGGTAGACCTCGTAGGCGGCGAGGGTGCGGTGATAGTCCTCCATGAAGACCCGGTCCTCGACCGCCTTCTCCAGGCGTTCCTGGGCGATGCGGCGCAGGAACACCTTCGGGTTGTGGCCGGTGCGTTCCCAGAGTTCCGGATCCAGCCGCCAGAAGAGGCCGCGGACCTGGCGATCCCAGCTGTAGAAATAGTCGTTGGCGAGTTCCTGGAGCCGCGAGAGCTTCTCGGGCAACCCGGGACG
>JALVEM010000301.1 GCA_027030825.1 Thiohalobacter sp. | reverse complement strand
AGATCTTGCGCACGGTGAAGGAGGAATTGAGCCCCCGGTTCCGCTTTGCGATGACCACGCCCTCGAATGCCTGCAGACGTTCGCGATTGCCTTCCTTGACCCGCACGTTGACCACCACGGTATCCCCCGGGCCGAACGCCGGCAGTTCCCGGTTCATCTGTTCCTTTTCGATTTCCTCGATGATGTTGCTCATGGTCCTGTCCTCTCGTCGTTCGACCTCAGTTCGACTCGTTGAAACCCTTTTCCTTCCGGAAATCCTCCAGCAGCGCCCTGTCCTCCGGACTCAGCGCCGACTCGTCCAGCAGGTCCGGGCGCCTGAGCCAGGTCCGTCCCAGCATCTGCTTGCGACGCCAGCGCGCAATCGCCGCATGGTCGCCCGAGAGCAGCACCGCGGGTACGCGATCGCCCCCGATACATTCCGGACGCGTGTAGTGCGGGCAATCGAGCAGGTTCTCCGAAAAGGAGTCCTGGCCTGCCGAGTCCGCATCACCCAGCGCGCCGGGCAGCAGCCGGGTGACGGCGTCGATGACCACCATGGCCGGCAGCTCCCCGCCGCTCAGCACATAGTCGCCGATCGAGAGCTCCTCGTCGACGTGGCGCTCGATGAAGCGCTCGTCGATGCCCTCGTAACGGCCCGCGAGCAGGATCATCCCCTGCAGACCGGCGAGCCGCCGGACCCCGGCCTGATCCAGCCGCCGCCCCTGCGGGCTGAGATGGATCACGGGCGCATCCGGCACCTGCTCCCTGACCGCGGCGAGCGTCTCGGCCAGCGGCTCGTAGCGCATCACCATGCCGGGCCCGCCCCCGTAGGGGCGGTCGTCCACGGTCCGGTGCCTGTCGTGCGTATGCTCCCGCGGGTTCCAGGTCACCAGTTCGGCGATCCCGCGCCGGAACGCCCGCCCCGTGACCCCCTGTTCGACAACTGCACGGACGAAGTCCGGGAACAGGGTGATGACGTCGAATCGCATGACGCCGATCAGAATTCAGGATCCCAGTCGACCCGGATCCTGCCTGCCTCGAGATCCACCTCCCGAACCACGTCCTCCTGCACGAAGGGGACGAGGCGTTCCCGCTCCCCCTGCACGACCATGACGTCGTTGGCTCCGGTCCGAAACAGGTGCGACACCCTGCCGAGCGCCACACCGTCCATCGTCTGCACCTCCAGGCCGATCAGGTCGGCCCAGTAATATTCGCCGGGCCCCGGCTCGGGCAACTGCTCGCGCGGTACGCTGATCTCCGCACCCAGCCAGGCCGCCGCCTGGTCCCGGTCATCCAGGCCCTCGAGCCGGGCCACGATGCCCTTGCCCTGCCGCCGCCCCTCGAGCACCCGAAACTCTCGCGAGCGCCCCTCGAGCGTCAGTCGCCAGGGACCGTACCGAAGTATGTTCTCGCGCGGATCGGTATGGGAGAACACCTTCACCCAGCCGCGCACCCCGAACAGGCCGTTGACCTGGCCGAGCACCACATGACGACCGGCCTCGTTCCCGGCCATCCCGTCCACACCGGACGTGGATTCAGGCAGCCTGCTCGCCCTGCTGTTCCGCCTCATTCAGCAACTTGGCGACCCGGTCCGACGTCTTGGCGCCCTGACCGATCCAGTAGTCGATCCGCTCGCGATCCACCTTCAGGCGAACCTCGTTGCCGCGCGCGATGGGATTGAAGAATCCGACGCGCTCGATGTAACGGCCGTCCCGGCGGTTGCGGGAGTCCGTCACCACGATGTGATAGAAGGGGCGCTTCTTGGCGCCGCCCCGTGCCAGACGAATGGTCACCATGGTTCCAGTTGTCCTCTTGTCCCTGCCAGCACCGCGCCGTGCATGACGGCCCGGTCGCGATGACGCAAAAGGCCGCCCGAGGGAGGACGGCCCGATCGAACCGCGTATTTTACGGAATTCGCCGGAAAAGGGAAGCCGGGCGATCGCTTACCGTGGCAAGCCGTTCCTCACCACCCGACCGAGCAGGCCGTGACAGCCGGCCAGGCATGCTGCCACGGGATGCGCTCCTGCTCCAGCCGCACGCCCGGCCCCCATCGGCCCGAACGCAGGGCCCTGAACAGTTCCGCCTCGGCGGCGGTCAGCCGCACGAGCTCTCGATCGCCGACGGGCTTGTCTTCCCGCGTCCAGAGCGCGCGGTGACGCAGAAGCGTCACCTCGTCCATGAGCAGGGAGCGTGCCTGCGGCAGGTGGACACGCAGACGATCGAGAATGGCGAAACCGTGGGTATCGAGATCGCCCCAGTAGAAGACGGGCAGCGAAGCCAGCCAGGGAATGCGGCCGAACACGTCCACCGCGTAGCCCTGCTGCATGAACACCACCGCCCCGGGCAGATCGCCGAAGGCCAGCCCGGTCTGCAGGTTTTCTACGATGAATGCAGTGCGGATGGGCAGCGACCAGGCTGCGATGTCGTCCACGGGCGCCTCGATGTCCGCAAGGCCCGCCAGCCTCCCGCGCAATGCCGGGTCGAGCATCCGCAGCCGCAATC
>JALVEM010000300.1 GCA_027030825.1 Thiohalobacter sp. | reverse complement strand
CGGCCAGGAAGCGCTTGACCGCCTGCGGACCACCCAGCGAGGCGCCCAGCACCCACAGGCGCAGCGAGGCGTCGCCCGGCAGCGTTTCCGGACCTGCCGCATCCTTGCGCCCTGACCCGCTCGTCGTCTGTGTGCCGGATGACGGCGCCGGGGCAGTCGCCCGACCCGGGGCGGGGAACAGCACGGGTTCCGGGCGCGGCGCGGCATCGCAGTCCTCGACCAGCAGCGCCAGCTTGGCGATCAGCCGCCGCACCCAGCCGAGATCGGCATGGATGCCGTCCTCGTTGAACAGGATGGGAATCTCGGAGCGCTCCACCAGCTGTTCCAGGGCATCGATCTCGGCGGCGCTGGTCTCGTCGAGATTGACCAGCAGCGCACAGACGGGCAGCCGATCCAGGTCTTCCGGATCCAGCTCGGCGATCGGCACCTGCAGGGGCACCTTCACCCCTTCGTCCTCGAGCAGGGTGCGCAACCTGCCGCCCGACTTCTCGCCCGTGGTGATCAGGGCGACGCGAAGACGGTCAGGCATGTGCCGAGCGTGCCTCCATCAGCTCTTTCATGGTCTCCAGCAGATCGGCCTCCTGGTAGGGCTTGCCGAGATAGCGATCCACACCGATGTCCATCGCGCGCTTGCGGTGTTTCTCGCCCGTGCGCGAGGTGATCATGATGATGGGGATGTGCCGCAGCCGCGGCTCGTTGCGGATGTGGGTGGCCAGCTCGAAGCCGTCCATGCGGGGCATCTCGATGTCCAGCAACATGATGTCCGGGACATGATCCTGCAACTTGCCGACGGCGTCCACTCCGTCCTTGGCCGTGATCACCTGCATGTCGTTGCGCTCCAGCAGGCGCGTGGTGACCTTGCGCACCGTGATGGAGTCGTCCACCACCATGACCAGCGGAGGCCGCTCGGACACCTCTTCTTCCCGGGTCGCCGCTTCCGCCTCGGCCTCTTCCAGCGCCGCCTGCATGGTCTCCAGGTTGCGCAGCAGGCCGGCCATGTCGAGGATGAGCACCACCCGGCCATCGCCGAGAATGGTGGCCCCGGAGACGCCCCGCACCGTGCTGATCTGGGGCCCGACCGACTTGACCACGGCCTCGCGGCTGCCGAGCAGGGCGTCCACCTGTACGGCCATGTGCTGGTCGCCCGAACGCACCAGCAGCACCGGCAGGCGCCGCGGCGTCCCCTTGCCGAAGGGAGGACGCTCCTGACCGAGCAGGGTGCCGAGATGCCGGACCTGATACTCGTAGCCGGCGTATTCGAACCGCTGTTCGGGATTGGCGTAGTGGTTCTGCAGCTCCTCCTGGCTCATGCGCACCACGCCCTCGATGCTGGTGAGCGGGATGGCATAGAGCTCCTCGCCGACGCGGACCATGAGCGCCTGGCTGATGGCGAGCGTGAAGGGCAGGCGGATGGTGATCGTGGTGCCGGCCCCCGGCGTGCTGTCGATCGAGAGGGTGCCGCCGAGCTGCTTGACCTCGCTGTTGACCACGTCCATGCCGACGCCGCGACCGGCGATCTGGGTCACCTCGCCGGCGGTGCTGAAACCGGTCTCCAGCACGAACTGGATGATCTCCCGATCGCTCAGTTCGGCATCCGGCTTGATCAGCCCGCGCTCGACGGCCTTGGCCCGAATCGCCTCGACGTTCATGCCGGCGCCGTCGTCACTCATGCGGATCACCACTTCCGATCCCTCGCGATGGAGCGCGACACGGATGGTGCCGGTCTCGCGCTTGCCCTTCTCGCGGCGCACCTCGGGCGGCTCGATGCCGTGGGCGACGGCGTTGCGCAGCATGTGTTCCAGCGGGGCGATGATGCGTTCGATCACGGTGCGATCCATCTCGCCCTCGGCGCCCTCGAGCACCAGTTCGGCCCGCTTGCCGAGTTCCTGGCAGGCCTGGCGCACGATGCGCCGCATGCGCGGGGCCAACCCGGAGAAGGGCACCATGCGGGTCCGCATCAGCCCTTCCTGCAGCTCGGTGCTGACCCGGGCCTGCTGCACCAGCAGGGTCTCGGATTCCTTGGTGATGGCATCGAGCTGGGCGTGGATGCTGAGCAGGTCGTTGATGCTCTCGCCCATGGCGCGGGAGAGCGTCTGGAGCGTGGAATACTGGTCCATCTCCAGCGGATCGAAATCCTCGTGCGCGTAGTCGCCGGTCTCGCGTTCGTAGCGGGCGACGATCTGGGTCTCGGTCTCGATCTCCATCTGGCGCAGCTGCTCGCGCAGGCGCATGACCGTCTGGGTCAGCTCGTTGAGGTTGAAGCGGTAGGCGCCCACCTGCTGCTCGAGTCGCGCGCGATAGATGCTGACCTCGCCCGCGAAGTTCACCATGTTGTCGAGCAGGTCCGCGCGCACGCGGACCATTTCCTGCTTCTCGCCCGGCGCCCGTTCGGCAGCGGGAGCGGACGGGGCAGGCGCGGCCGCTGCAGCCTCCGCCCGGGCCGCCATGGCCGCGGCCACGGCGGCCTGCTCGGACTCGGCGGCCTG
>JALVEM010000299.1 GCA_027030825.1 Thiohalobacter sp. | reverse complement strand
GGAATGACGAAGAAGAAAAACCGCTCGCCCGGAATGACCCCACTCATCTGTCATTCCGGACGCACATAGCGCCGATCCGGAATCCAGGAAGGGAATGAACCACGGCGGCATGGATGACATGGTTTCCGGATTCCGGCTCGCGCTCCCCCGGCTCGAGACCGGGGTCGCTTGGCCGGAATGACAAAAAATGCCCGGAATAAACTGCATCATGCACAGCCTGTTTTTGCGGCGAATTCGACCAGCTGGCCGAAGCTCAGTCCGGCGTCGTTCATTGGCACCCGCTCGGCCAGCACGGCCTCGAACCCGGCCGCCGCCAGCCGCTCCCGGGCGAGACGGGAGAGCAGCGCGTTCTGGAATACCCCGCCGCACAGGCCGACCCGGTCCACCCCCCGCTCTGCCGCCACCTTGCGCGCGATCCGGACGATCAGCTCGGCCAGGGTGACATGCACCAGGGCGGCCTGCTCCGGCACCTCGCCCGGGGCCAGCAGGGCCTCGACGAGCGGTTGCCAGTTCGCAATCCACACGCCACCCGGTCCGCGAGGGAGAGGGAGCCGGAGCGGGGCTGGCGCGCCCTCGGCCTGCGCCTCCAGGAGCGCTGGTCCCTGCCCCTCGTGGCTGGCCCGGTGACAGACACCGGTCAGGGCGGCTGCGGCGTCGAACAGGCGCCCGACCGCGCTCGTGGCTGGCGACTGCAAACCCCGCTGCCAGGCATGGCGCAACAGCGCCAGCGCTTCGGGCGTGACCCCGGGCGGCTGCCAGTCGCGCTCTATCTCCCAGACCGCTGCCAGGGCGCTGCGCCAGGGCTCCCGCGCCACGCGCATGCCTCCCGGCGGCCGGAAGGGCCGCAGCGTCGCCACCCGCTGCCAGGCCCCCGGCCGGCCCCAGAGCGCCTCGCCGCCCCACAGGGTGCCGTCCGGCCCCAGGCCGACGCCGTCCCAGGTGAACACCAGCCAGCGGAATTCGGCCGCTTCTGTTTCCCGTTCGCCCACCAGGGCCGAGGCATGGGCATGATGATGCCAGACAGGGGTCACCGGCAGGCCGCTGGCCCGGGCCCAGCGGTGGGTGGCCATCCCCGGGTGGGCATCGCAGGCCACGGCCTCGGCCCGTATGCCATAAAGCGCCTGGAGATCCTCGGCCACCCGGGCCAAAAGCGCCTGGCTGCGTGCGCTTTCCATGTCGCCGATATGGGGCGAGATCACTGCCCGCCGCCCCCAGCCCAGGGCGATCGTGTTCTTCATGTGCCCGCCCACGGCCAGCGTCGGCACCGGCAGCAGCCGTGGCAAAGCGATTTCCAGGGGCGCGTTGCCCCGCCCCAGGCGCAGGGGCCGGCAGCGCCCGGCGATCGGCCGCAGCACCGGATCGTCGGCCGGCCGCAGGATGGGCCGGTCATGGTGGAGAAAGGCGTCGGCTACCCGCCCCAGTCCGCGCTCGGCCTCCGCTTCCTCGATCAGCACCGGATCGCCGCCCAGGTTGCCGGAGGTGGCCACCAGCGGCCCGCCGAAGTCGTCCAGCAGCAGGTGGTGCAGCGGACTGTAGGGCAGCATCACCCCCAGTTCCCTCAGGCCCGGCGCCAGGGCCTCCGGTAATTTGGCATCGGCCCGCCGAGGCGCCAGCACGATGGGACGCACCGGAGACCGCAGCTGTGCCGCCATGTCCGCGTCGAGGCACACGGCCTCGCGCACCCGCCTCAGAGGATCGGCCTCCGGTTGCGGAAACATCACCGCCAGCGGCTTGTCGGGCCGTGGCTTGCGCGCCCGCAGCCGGCGGATGGCCGTCTCGTTCATGGCGTCGCAGAGCAGGTGATAGCCGCCCACGCCTTTGACGGCGACGATCTTGCCCGACCGCAATGCCGCCACGGCAGCGGCCAGCGCCGCTTCGGTGCCTTCCACATCCTGCCCCGCCTCGCGAAAGTGCAGCCGGGGCCCGCATTCCGGACAGGCCACCGGCTCGGCATGAAAGCGCCGGTCTGCCGGGTTGCGGTATTCGCGCTCGCAGTCCGGACAGAGCGGAAAGCCGGCCATGCTGGTGTTCGGCCGGTCGTAGGGCAGGCCGGCGATGAGGGTGTAGCGCGGCCCGCACTGGGTGCAGTTGATGAAGGGATACCGGAAGCGGCGATCCGCCGGATCCCGCAGCTCGGCCAGGCAGTCGTCACAGGTGAAGCAGTCCGGCGGCACGTGGATGTCCGCCTTGCCCTCCCCTGCGCTGCCGCGGATCGAAAAGTCGTCGCAGGGGGCCGGTTCGGCCGGGGTGACGGACGCCAGCCGCGGCCGGGCGAGCGGTGGCGCGCGTTCCAGCAGGGCCCGGCCAAAGGCCTCCTGGGCAGCGGCCGGACCCTGGGTGAAGATTTCCACTTCACCCATCCGGTTCAGCACCCAGCCGGTGAGGCCGAGCTCGTGCGCCAGCCGGTAGACGAAGGGGCGGAAGCCCACCCCCTGCACCCGGCCAGAGACACGCCAGTGGCGGGCCACCCTGGCCTCGCCTCGAGACCAGGGAAACCTGTCAGACGGCGAGACCA
>JALVEM010000298.1 GCA_027030825.1 Thiohalobacter sp. | reverse complement strand
CAGGTCGGCGGAGACGATCAGCACCACCACGTCATCGCGGCCGGCCACGGCCTCGTTGAACTTCTTCGTCGACTCGGCGCAGACCGGGGTATCCAGGCTGGGCACGATGTTGAGCAGTTTCTTCTTCCCCCGGTAGTCGGCCAGCGTGCGGTCGTTCAGCTCGCCATCGACCAGCCGGAAGTCCGGTGCCTGGCTGCCGACGGCGGGCAGCTCGCCATTGGTGTGAATGGGGTTGCCCTGCAGAGTGATCTCGGCCATTGCGTGTCTCCTCCTCGTCCAGTGCGGTTCAGGCCATCTTCGGCTTGACCGGACAGCCGGCAGATGTCTGCCGCTCGATCAGTCGGAACAGATGGTCCACGTAGTAGTCGATATCTTCCGGCGTGCGCGCCTCGGTGGCGCAGACCAGCAGATGGTTGTCCAGCTCGGGATAGTCCCGGCCGAGCGGATAGCCCGGCAACAGATTGTGCGCGGCCAGCGGCCGCAGCAGCCGCTCCAGCGGCAGGTCGAAGCGCAGCACCCGCTCGTGGAAGAAGGGGCGCTCGAATTCGGCGTGCACGTGCGGATTCTCCACCAGGCGCTCGGTCAGGGTACGGGTGTTGGCATGGCTGGCCGCCGCCACCCGGCGCAGGCCCTCGGCGCCCGTGAGCGCCATGTAGAGGGTCGCCGCCGTGACCAGCAGTCCCTGGTTGGTGCAGATGTTCGAGGTGGCCCGGGAGCGGCGGATGTGCTGTTCGCGCGCCTGCAGGGTGAGCGTGAAGCCCTCGCGCCCCTCGCGGTCCACCGTCCGCCCCACCAGCCGCCCGGGCATCTGGCGCACCAGGGCCTGGCGGGTGCACAGGAAACCGAAGTAGGGCCCGCCCAGCGACAGGGGCACGCCGAGCGGCTGCCCCTCGCCGGCGGCGATGTCCGCTCCCGCTTCGCCCCACTCCCCCGGCGGGCGCAACAGCGCCATGGCGGTCGGATTGGGCGCGGCGATGGCCAGCGCCCCCCGCGCATGGGCCCAGTCGGTCAGGGCATCGACGTCCTCCAGCACGCCGAAGAAGTTGGGCTGGGGGATGACGAGCGCCGTGACGTCCTCGTCCTGCCAGTCGTCGAGCGCCTCGACCGGGGTGTGGCCGGTGCGCGGATCGAAGGGGATCTCGACCAGCTCGATCCGCTGGTGACGGACGATGGTGCGCACCGTGGCGCGCCAGGCCGGATGCAGGCTGCGCGGCAGCAGGATGCGCCGGGCCTTGGACTTGCGGTTGGCGCGCACCGCCATGAGCACGGCCTCGGCCAGGGCGGAGGCCCCGTCGTAGAGCGAGGCGTTGGAGACCTCCATGCCCATGAGGCCGGCCATCATGGTCTGGTATTCGTAGATGAGCTGCAGGGTGCCCTGGCTGGCCTCGGCCTGATAGGGCGTGTAGTCCGTGTAGAACTCGCCGCGCGTGACCAGCTCCCAGACCGCGGCCGGAATGTGGTGATCGTAGGCGCCGGCGCCGAGGAAGCACAGGGGATTGCCGTCGCGCGAGGTGCGCTCGCGCACCAGCCGCGTGACCTGCTGTTCGGAGAGCGCCGGCGGCAACCCCTCGATGCCGGGCACCTGGAGCCCGGCCGGAATCTCGTCGAACAGGTCGTCGATGCGCTCGACGCCGATGGCCTCGAGCATCTCGGCGACCTCGGCCTCGGTGTGCGGAATGAAGGGCATCAGTGCGCCTCTTCCTCGAGCCAGGCGGCATAGGCCTCGGCGTCCATGAGGCCGTCGAGCGCCGCCACATCGGCCGGCTTCATCTTGAAGAGCCAGCCGTCACCATAGGGATCCTGGTTGACCAGTTCCGGACTGTCGGCGAGGGCGTCGTTCACTTCCGTGATCTCGCCATCGACCGGCGCGTAGACGTCCGAGGCCGCCTTGACCGACTCCACCACGGCGCAGGCGTCACCGGCGGCGAAGCCCGCACCCACCTCGGGCAGCTCCACGAACACCATGTCGCCCAGCTGTTCCTGGGCATGGTCCGTGATGCCCACGGTCACCGTGCCGTCGCCCTCGTCCCGCACCCACTCGTGGGACTTCGTGTATCTCAGATCGGACGGGATGTCACTCATCGGTTTCTCCTTACATCGAAGCTGGAAGCTGGAAGAATGGCCAGCTTCGCTGGCCAGAATCCAGAATTCAGGAATGAATCTCTCCGCGTTCTCTGCACTTCCGGGGGCCTTGATCGAACCATGTCAGGAATCGCCTCTTTTCATGGATTCCGTGGCACTTCGAGTCATTCCGGTCGGTGTGCCATACCGATCCGGAATCCAGGAATAGCATCGGCCACGGCGGCAACGACCGTCGGGGGTTTCTGGATTCCGGGTCTCGCTTCGCTCGCCCGGAATGACAGAAGAAAAAACTGCTCGCCCGGAATGACAGAGGAACATGCCGTGCGCCCGGAACGACCAAGAGAGAAAAGCGTGCCGAAATGTCCATCTTTCGTCATTCCGGCCAAGCGACCCGGCTTTCGCCGGGACGCGCGAGCCGGAATCCAGAAACCACGTC
>JALVEM010000297.1 GCA_027030825.1 Thiohalobacter sp. | reverse complement strand
CGTCTGTCGCACACCCCGCTGTCGAGCTTCATGACCTGCATGGTGATCGGCATCGCCCTGGCCCTGCCCACGGCCATGCTGACCCTGCTCCACAACGTGCAGTCCCTGGGCGGCGCCTGGCAGGGCGGCATCGGCTACACCCTGTTTCTGAACCGGGAAGTGAGCGACGCCGAGGGCCGGGCCCTGGCCGAGCGGCTGCGACAGTGGCCGGAAATCGCCGCCGTGCGCTACCTGGACCGCGAGGCGGCCCGCCGGGACTTCGAACAGCTCTCGGGCTTTCGCGAGGCGCTCGAGGCCCTGGGGGAGAATCCCTTCCCGCCCGTCATCCTCGCCAGCCCGGCCGATGCCGGGCTCACGCCCGAGGCCGGCGAGGCCCTTCGCGAGCGCCTGGCCGCCCAGGCGGGCGTCGACATCGCCCAGCTCGACCTGCAGTGGGTCCGGCGCTTCCAGGCGCTCGTCGCCATCTTCGAGCGCGGTGTCTGGGCCGCCGGCGTGCTGCTCGGCATCGCCGTGCTGTTCGTGATCGGCAACACCATCCGCCTGGAGATCGGCAACCACCGCGAGGAGATCGAGGTGACCCGGCTGATCGGCGCCACCGAAGGCTTCATCCGCCGCCCCTTCCTCTACATGGGTTTCTGGTACGGCCTGGTGGGGGGGCTGATCGCGGGGCTCCTCGAGGAGCTGCTCATCCTCTGGCTCGACGCACCGGTGGCCCGGCTCGCCAGCCTCTACGGGAGCGATTTCCGCCTGCATGGCATGGGCCTGCCGGCCCTCGGCCTGCTGCTGGCCAGCGGCGCCCTGCTGGGCTGGGCCGGGGCCTGGCTGGCCGTGGGCCGCCACCTGCGCAGAATCGAGCCTTCCGCCTGACGCAACACTGTCAAGATCCCTGACAGGCTGCCGATAGCCACCCTACATCCCCCACAGGGAACCACAAGGAACCGGAAAAAAACCGATGGAGAAACCTTCCGCATTCCGGACAGGCAGCAGACTTCCCGTGCGGCAGATTCTCGTGGTCGATGGTTCCGAGGTGGCCAGGCTGATCATCCAGAGGACTCTGGAAGAAACCCTTCCGGAGGCCTCCGTGCTGCTGTGCAGCAGTGGCGAGGAGGCCATCGCCCTGCTCGACGAGCACCCGGTCGACCTCGTCTCGACCTCGCTGCGCCTGCCCGACATGGACGGGCTGGACCTGTGCCGGCACATCCGCCGCCGCAAGGTGAGCGCGCACGTGCCGGTCATCGTGGTCTCGGGCGATGCCAACGCCCGGCTGCTGGAGGGCGGATTCGAGGCCGGGGTCACGGACTATTTCGACAAGTCGCTCGGCTACCGCGAATTCGCCGGCTTCCTGCGCAGCTTCCTGGCCCGCACCTCCGGGCTGGTGGGCCGGGTGCTCTATGTCGAGGACAGCGCCACCACGGCACACCACGTGATCCGGGTCATGGAGAACCATGGCCTGGACGTCGTCCACACTCAGACGGCCGAGAAGGCCTTCGAGCTGCTGGAACTGGCTCAGGCGAGCGAGGGTGGGCAGCCCTTCGATGTCGTGGTCACCGATTTCTACCTCCGCGGCAGCATGACCGGGGGCGACCTGCTGCACGCCATCCGCGCTCGCCTCCACCTCGGCCAGCAGGAGCTGCCGGTCCTGGTGCTCACCTCCGCCGAGGAATCGGACCGTCAGGTGGAGGTATTCCATGCCGGCGCCAACGATTTCGTCTGCAAGCCGGTGGTCGAGCAGATCCTGATCGCCCGCATCAGCTCGCTGCTCACCATCCGCCAGCAATACGCCGCGCTGCGCAAGCAGGCCGACGAGATGCATCACATGGCCATCACCGACACCCTGACCGGGGTGCGCAACAAGTGCTACCTGCTCAGGCAGGGCGAGCGTTTTCTGGCCGACCGGCGTCATCAGCCGGTCTCCCTGCTGGTCATCGACCTCGACCGCTTCAAGCATCTCAACGACTCCTACGGCCACCTGGTCGGGGACCACATCCTGGAGGCCCTGGGCGGGCTGCTGCGCGAGTGCCTGCGCGAGGACACCCTGGCGGCCCGGTTCGGCGGCGAGGAATTCGTCGTGCTGCTGCCCCGTTGCCCGCTCGAGGAAGGCATCCGCCGTGCCGAGGAGATCCGCGAGCGCATCGAACACCTCTATCCCGAGGGCATCCAGATCACCGCCAGCGTCGGCGTGGCCTGCACCGAGCAGCACATCAACGCCGACCTCCCGAGTCTCCTGGCCATGGCCGACAAGGCCCTCTATCAGGCCAAGCAGACCGGCCGCAATCGCGTCTGCGCTTGATCCAGATCAGGAAAACGGGCATTGGCGGCCCTCCGATGCCCGGGAACCTTTTCCGGATTTAGCACTCTAAGGCTTCGAGTGCTAAAATCGGGCACAGAAAATTTCAGCGTAGGGAGGGTAAAGGGATGACCACCAACACCACAGCATTGATCGCTGCCACCGAATCCATTCCGGCGCCGGTCAGCGACCTGAACGGCTACATCCAGGCCGTCAATCGCATACCGGTGCTGAGCCAGGAAGAGGAAACCGCCCTGGCGCGCAAGTACCGCACGGAGAACGATCTGGCCGCGGCCCAGCAGCTGGTGCTCTCGCACCTGCGCTTCGTCGTGCACATCGCACGCGGTTACATGGGCTACGGCCTGCCGCTCGCCGACCTGATCCAGGAAGGCAACGTCGGCCTCATGAAGGCGGTCAAGCGGTTCGACCCGGACGTGGGCGTGCGCCTGGTGTCCTTTGCGGTGCACTGGATCCGGGCCGAGATCCATGAATTCATCCTGCGCAACTGGCGCATCGTGAAGGTGGCCACGACCAAGGCCCAGCGCAAGCTGTTCTTCAACCTGCGCGGCGCCAAGAAGCGCCTCGGCTGGCTGAACAACGCGGAGGTCGAGGCCGTGGCGGCCGATCTGGGCGTCCAGCCGGAAACCGTCAGGGAGATGGAGTCCCGGCTGAGCGGTCAGGACGTCACCTTCGATCCCCTGGTCGACGAGAGCGACGAGGATGCCCGCGCCCTCGCGCCGGTGGCCTACCTGCAGGACACCAGCCACGACCCGGCCCGGGAAGTGGAGGCCGAGGACGAACAGGAACAGGGGCTGAATGCCCTGCATCGGGCTCTCGAGCGCCTCGACGACCGGAGCAGGGACATCATCCAGCGGCGCTGGCTGGCGGAGAAGAAGGCCACCCTTCAGGAGCTGGCCGACGAGTATGGCGTCTCCGCCGAACGCATCCGGCAGATCGAGAAGAACGCCATGAAGAAGATGAAGCTGGCGATGGCGGCCTGACACCCAACGGCCGCCGACAGGCTGCCAGGAACCGAAAAAGGCCCCGCGCAAACAAGGCGCGGGGCCTTTTTGCATGGGCCGGACGAATCAGCCGGCCAGAATGACCGAGAGGAAGCTGAGCCAGGCCATCACGACCAGCGCGATGACGATCACCATGGGGAAATTCTGGAAATTGAACATGGAATTCACTCCGGAACCGGGATGGCGGCGAAGCATAGACAAGAGCGCTCAGTCCTGCAAGTCGTCTTTCCCCCCGTCGCCCCCGGGCCTTCGGCGGGGAATGCGCGGATCGTCGTCGTCCATCAGGATCCGGTAGGCGGGCCCCTCGAGGTCGTCGAACTGGCCGCTGCGCGAGGCCCAGATGAAGACACCCACCGCGATGATCATCAGGACCAGGGCGAGGGGGATGAGCAGATAGAGGATTTCCATGAGGCTCCGCGACGGAGCCACCCCGCCGGCGGCGGGATGGCGGGATTGGCTGGGGGACTAGGATTCGAACCTAGATTAGAGGAGTCAGAGTCCCCTGTCCTGCCATTAGACGATCCCCCAGAAGATTCCGGGCGAACAAGGTAGCGGAAATCCGCCCGGGATTGCAAGCCGCCGGAGGCGGCGCGATCAGCGCTTGCTGAACTGGGGCGCGCGCCGGGCCTTGTGCAGGCCGACCTTCTTGCGCTCCACCTCGCGGGCGTCGCGGGTGACGAAACCGGCCTGACGGAGGATGGGCCGGAAGCTCTCGTTGTGCTTGATGAGCGCCCGGGTGATGCCGTGGCGGATGGCGCCGGCCTGGCCGGACGAGCCGCCCCCCTTGACGGTCACATAGAAATCGTAGTCGTCGAGCGGCCCCACCTTGTCGAGGGGCTGGCGCACGATCATGCGCGCGGTCTCGCGCCCGAAATACTCGTCGAGCGGCCGGTCGTTGACGATGATGCGGCCGCTGCCCTTGCGCATGAACACGCGGGCGGTGGAAGTCTTGCGGCGTCCGGTGGCGTAGATCTGTTCCATGAGGAATTACCTGTCTGTCAACCGATGTCCAGGGGCTGGGGCTGCTGCGCGGCATGGCGATGTTCCGGGCCGGCATAGACCTTCAGCTTGCGGTACATGGCCCGTCCCAGCGGATTCTTGGGCAGCATGCCGCGCACGGCATGCTCGATGATCCGCTCCGGCGCCTTCTGGCGCAGCTTGCCCAGGGTGATGGACTTGAGGTTGCCGATGTAGCCGGTGTGGTGATAGTAGACCTTGTCGGTCTCCTTGCGTCCGGTCACGGCGACCTTCTCGGCGTTGATCACGATGATGTAGTCGCCGGTGTCCACGTGCGGGGTGTATTCCGGCTTGTGCTTGCCGCGCAGACGGCGCGCGATCTCGCTGGCCAGACGCCCCAGGTTCTTGCCCGTGGCATCGACGACATACCAGTCGCGCTGCACTGTCTCCGGCTTCGCGGAATATGTCTTCATGGGTTCCGTGCTCCACTACCCGATGCTGGAAAGGCGCGCTAGTTTACGCAATCCATGCCCATGAGGCAAGGGCGTTTTTCGGGCAAAAAAAAGCGCGGCGAGAGGGGGGATGCCGCGCAAGTTAACCACCAAAGGAGGATGGAGGAGTCGCTGATTCAGACATCGAGGGGGGAAGCCATGAATCAGCGTATAAGAATTTTCTGATATTAAATCCGGCTTGTCAACCCCCTGCACTCTTTCTCGTCCGGGGGCCTTTCCGGGCGCGGGATCGCGTATCCTGTGCCCCCGACTCTGTCCATTCATGGAGACGCGCATGCACATGGATTTCTTCCTTGCGGGGCCGCCCCTGGTTTCACTGCTGGCGGGCATTGCGATCCTGATCTGGCCCCGCCTGCTCAACTATATCGTCGCTTTCTATCTGATCTTCTTCGGGCTGATGGGGCTGCTGCCGCTGATCTGAGCACGCCGGCCCGAACGGCCCGGCTGCAGGGGGAAGAGAATGGAGCGGGTGATGGGAATCGAACCCACGTCGCCAGGTTGGGAACCTGGAGCTCTACCATTGAGCTACACCCGCCTGCGCGGTTCATTCTATTCGTAGCGTCGGCCTGGCTCAATCTTCGGCATAGAGTGCCTCGATCTCCCGTGCGTAGCGCGCCAGCACGCGCGCCCGTTTCACCTTCAGCGTCGGGGTGAGCAGGCCGTTCTCCACCGTCCAGGGCTCGAGCGTCAGCAGCACCCGCCGGATGCGCGCGTAGCCGGGGAAGTCGTGCAGGCGCGCCTGGATGCGCGCGAGCACCTTGCGCCGCAGCCGCTCGTTCGCCAGGCTCTGCGGATCGTAGGGATCTAGCCCGAGCTCCCGCGCCAGCCCGAACCAGTGCTCGCTGTCGAGCACCACCACGGCGGCCAGATAGGGCCGCCCCTCGCCGACGATCACCACCTGCTCGATCAGCGGATCGAGGGCGATCGCCGACTCCATGTCGGCCGGCGGCACCTTCTCCCCGTTCGAGAGCACCAGGATGTCCTTGATGCGGCCGGTCAGATACAGATGGCCGCCTTCCATCCGGCCCTGGTCGCCGGTGTGCAGCCAGCCTTCCCCGTCGATCACCTCGCGGGTGGCGGCATGGTTGTTCCAGTAGCCCTGCATCACCGCCGGGCCGCGCACCAGCACCTCCTCCTGCTCGCCGATCCGCACTTCCAGCCCCCGCAGCGGGATCCCGACGCTGGCCGGGTCATTGTCTTCCGGCAGGTTGACGCTGATCACCGGGCTGCATTCGGTGAGGCCGTAGCCCTGCAGCACCGGCACGTCCAGACCGATGAAGGTGCGCGCCACCGGCAACGGCAGGGCCGCCCCGCCGCTCACGGCGGCCCGCAGCCGGCCACCCAGCGCGGCATGGACCTTGCGCGCCACCAGCCGGGAGAGCGCCGGCCACAGGAACAGCGACGGCGACCAGGCCGCCCGCCCCTGCCGATGTTCGAAGCGGCGCCAGCCCACCGCCACCGCCAGATCGAACAGCTTCCGGCGCAGCGGCGAAGCCTTGGCCAGCTGCTCCTGCAGACGGCCGTAGATCCGTTCGAAGATGCGCGGCACCGCGATCAGCACGGTGGGACGGATCTCCCGGATGTCGGCGGCCAGCTGGGGAATGGAGCGCGCGTAGGCGACGGTGGCACCGGCCATCATGGGCAGGTAATACCCGCCGGTGCGTTCCAGCATGTGCGACAGCGGCAGGAAGGACAGGAACCGGTCCTCCTGATAGACATCGATCATGGCGATGGCGGCATGGGCGTCGAAGAGGATGTTGCGATGCGTGAGCATGACGCCCTTGGGCCGGCCCGTGGTGCCGGAGGTGTAGACGATGGTCGCCAGCCCGTCGTCAGGCGCCGCCCCCGTCGTCTCGGCCGCCCCCTCGTCCGGCAGCCAGCGAGCGGCGGCCACGACGCGGGTATCGTTCGCATCGGGCGGCTCGCCTTCCAGGATCACCGCCCGCTGCAGGGCCTCGAGCCCCGCCACGGACGGCGCCAGACGCTTCCAGTGCTTGTCGGACTGCACCAGCACCAGCCGCACGGCGGCATCGGCGAGGATCCAGGCCGCATTGTCGGGGCGATCCTCGATGTAGAGCGGCACCACCACCAGCCCCAGGGAGAGGGCCGCCTGGTCGAACACCACCCAGGCAGGGCCGTTGCGCAGCAGAATGGCCACCCGGTCACCGGGGCGCAGACCTTCCCGCTGCAGCGCCAGGCGCCAGCGTCGCACCTGCGCGTCCACCTGCGCCCAGTCGAGCGAGCGCCAGGCCTCCGCCTCGCGGTCCCAGTAGCGATAGGCCTCGCGATCCGGGCTGCGCCGCACCCGCTCCCGAAAGAGCCCGTGCAGGGTCCCGGCCGCCTCGGCCGTGATGACATCCTCGCTCCAGCCCTCCCGGGCCGGGTCGATCGCCGATCGCATGTGCAAGCTCCCGAATGCCCTCCCACGGGGCAGAACGGGCATTTTGGTGTAGAATGACGGACCTGCACAAGCCGAGCGACCCCCCATGGAAGTCATCGTCAACGGCGAGACCCGAGAAATCGAGGACACCACGACGGCGGCGGAACTGATCGAGACGCTCGGTCTGGCCGGCCGCCGCCTGGCCATGGAAGTCAACGGGGAAATCCTGCCTCGCAGTCGCTTCGAGACACACCGGTTCCGGCCGGGCGACCGCATCGAGATCGTGCAGGCCATCGGCGGCGGCTGCCGCTGACCCCATCACTCAGGCACGGAGAGAATCATGTCCAGCGTACCCGAGTTCCGCACCCAGACCGACGACAGCTTTCGCATCGGCGACCGGACCTTCCATTCCCGGCTGCTGGTGGGCACTGGCAAGTACCGGGATCTGGAGGAGACACGCCGTGCCGTGGAGGCCAGCGGCGCCGAGATCGTCACGGTCGCCATCCGGCGCACCAACATCGGCCAGAATCCCGACGAGCCCAGCCTGCTCGACGTCCTGCCGCCCGACCGCTACACCTACCTGCCCAACACCGCCGGCTGCTACAGCGCCGAGGACGCGGTGCGCACCTGCCGGCTGGCCCGCGAGCTGCTCGACGGCCATACCCTGGTCAAGCTCGAGGTGCTGGGCGACGAAAAGACCCTGTTCCCCGACGTGGTCGAGACGCTCAAGGCCGCCGAGACCCTGATCGCCGAGAGTTTCGAGGTCATGGTCTACACCAACGACGACCCCATCATGGCGAAGCGCTTCGAGGAGATGGGCTGCGTCGCCGTCATGCCCCTGGCCGCCCCCATCGGTTCCGGCCTGGGCATTCGCAACCCCTACAACATCCTCACCATCGTCGAAAACGCCAGCGTGCCCATCCTGGTCGATGCCGGCGTGGGCACCGCCTCGGATGCGGCCATCGCCATGGAACTGGGCTGCGACGGCGTGCTCATGAACACGGCCATCGCCGGCGCGAAGGATCCGGTGCTGATGGCCTCGGCCATGAAGAAGGCCATCGAGGCCGGGCGCGAGGCCTATCTCGCCGGCCGCATCCCGAAGAAACGCTTCGCCAGTGCATCGTCTCCCCTCGACGGCCTGTTCTTCTGACAGTGAGGGGTGAGGGGTGAGGAGTGAGCAGGCGGAAGAGAAGCGCCGCATCCGCTCCTTCGTCCGCCGCGAGGGACGCCTGACCCCGGCCCAGGCCCGTGCGCTCGAGACCCTGCTGCCCCGCTACGGCCTGCCCGACGAGGGCCTGCTGGACCTGCCTGCCCTGTTCGGGCGAGTCGCTCCCGTGACCCTGGAGATCGGCTTCGGCAGCGGGGATGCGCTGGCGAGCATGGCGGCCGCCGCCCCCGACGAGAATTTCATCGGCATCGAGGTGCACCGCCCTGGCGTCGGTCGCCTCCTGCAGCGGCTCGCCGCCGAGGGGCTGGAGAACGTGCGGGTGAGCACCCGGGACGCGGTCGAGGTGCTCGAACACCAGATACCGGACGCCTCGCTCGATCGCGTGCTCGTCTACTTTCCCGACCCCTGGCCCAAGAAGCGGCATCACAAGCGGCGCCTGATCCAGCCGCCGTTCGTGACGCTGCTGGCGCGGAAGATGAAGCCCGGCGGCCTGCTGCACCTGGCGACCGACTGGATGCCCTATGCCGAATGGATGCAGGAAGTGCTCGCCGCCGCACCGGAGTTCGTACCCGTGCCGCCCGGCGGCTGCGTGCCCCGCCCGCCCTGGCGGCCCGAGACCCGCTTCGAGCGGCGCGGGCAGCGACTCGGCCATCCCGTGTGCGATCTGCTCTATCGGAGAAGGGGAGCGTAACGGAGGGACGGAAGCCGGAATCCGGAATTCGGAAGCTGGAAGGATAGCCACGGAAACACACGGAAAGGCCATCATCTCGGAACCTTGCGACATGGGCGTTCCTGCGGCGCATTCGTTCTGTCGCACAATGAAACAATCGATCCATTCCGTGGCCATTCTTCCGGCAGCTGATTCTTTTCTCCTGTCGTTCCAGACGCGGCTCTTCTCTCATGGTCATTCCGGGCGAGCGAAGCGAGACCCGGAATCCAGAGACCACGCCGATCCATGCCACTGTGGTTCATTCCCTTTCTGGATTCCGGATAAGCGCTGCGCGCTTTCCGGAATGACCAAAGGGGTGGATTCCGGATCGGCGTTGCGCACCGTCCTAACCCGCATATTGCACCAAGGCGGAAGCGGGAAACTCAGAACAGGGACAGCTGGCCGCCGACGCCGGGCGGTCGGAAGGCGGTGACGTCCAGCGAAGGGGCGGCGCCGTAACCCAATCGCTCGACCGCCTTCCGGAAGCGCCGGGCGATCGTCTCGGCGTAG
>JALVEM010000296.1 GCA_027030825.1 Thiohalobacter sp. | reverse complement strand
ATGGGCGGGGTCTCTGCCAGCCTGGCCATGCTGGGCGACATCCACATCGCCGAGCCCGGCGCCCTGATCGGCTTCGCCGGGCCGCGCGTGATCGAGCAGACCGTGCGCGAGAAGCTGCCCGAGGGCTTCCAGCGCAGCGAATTCCTGCTCGAGCACGGCGCCATCGACATGATCGTCGACCGCCGCCGGATGCGGGAGAAAGTGGCCCGGCTGCTGGCGCTGCTGACCCATCGCCCGCCGAGGGAGGGGGCGGCGGAGACCTCCGAACCGGCCGAAGCACAGGAGCCCTCCGGCAACCCGTGATGCCGGAACGCACGCTCGATGACTGGCTGCGCTGGCAGGCGCAGTGTCATCCCGCTGCAATTGATCTGGGACTCGATCGCGTGCGCGAGGTGGGCGCACGACTCGGTCTGGATGCGCCCCGGGTACCGGTCGTCACCGTGGGTGGCACCAACGGTAAGGGCTCGATGGTCGCCATGCTCGAGGCTGTCTGCCGCCGGGCCGGATACCGGACCGGCGCCTACACCTCGCCCCACATCCTGCGCTACAACGAGCGCATCCGCATCGACGGTCGCGAGATCGAGGATGCCGATCTGATCGCGGCCTTCGAGGCCGTGGAACAGGCCCGACTCGACACACCGCTCACCTATTTCGAATTCGGCACCCTGGCCGCGCTGTGGTGCTTCGAGCAGGCAGGCGTGGATCTGATGCTGCTGGAGGTGGGACTGGGCGGGCGGCTGGATGCCGTCAATCTCGTCGATGCCGACTGCGCGCTGCTCGGCCAGATCGCACTCGACCACACCGACTGGCTGGGGCCGGACCGGGAATCCATCGGCCGGGAGAAGGCCGGCATCTTCCGGCCGGGTCGCCCGGCGGTCTGCGCCGATCCCGTGCCTCCCGAGTCCGTTCGCCAGGCGGCCGCGAACCTGGGTGTGCCGCTGGCGGTCGCCGGCGAGGACTATCGATTCGAGACGACCGGCGAGGCTGCCTGGTGCTGGTCGATGGGGGAGAGGCGCATCGAGGATCTGCCCCTGCCCGGCATCCCGGGGCGGCACCAGCTGGGCAATGCCGCAGCGGTGGTGACGGCCTGTCGCCTGGCCGACTGCCTCGAGGTGCCGGATGCCGCGCTTCGGGACGGCCTGCGCGAGGTGCGTCTGCCGGGGCGTTTCGAGGTGGTCGGACGATCGCCGCAGATCGTGCTGGACGTGGCGCACAACCCGGCGGCGGCGACCGCGCTGGCTGCCCGGCTCGCCGAGGCGCCCGTAGCCGGAGTCACTCACGCCGTGTTCGCTGCGCTCGAGGACAAGGCGGTGGAAGACATGGTTCGGGCGATGCAGGGCGAGGTATCACACTGGCATATCGCCGGGCTCGAGGCCGAGCCGCGGGGCCTGCCACTCGAGGCACTGGCGCGCCGGATGCCCGAAGGCGTCGAGTTCACCGGGAGGGAAAGCGTGAGCGAGGTGCTGGGGGCGGCCGTGAGCGAGGCCGGAGAGGAGGATCGCATCGTTGTCTTCGGCTCGTTCCACACCGTCGCCGCCGCCCGGAAGGCGCTGCCTGCTATACTGGACGCGCGAAGCTGAAACGGTTGGCGAGGATGGACGAGAAACTCAAGCAGCGTCTGGTGGGTGCGGCCGTGCTGGTCAGTCTGGCGGTGATCTTCGTGCCCATGATCCTGGACGAGCGGGATCGAGACATGGGTGAGCCGGGCAGCAATCTGCCGCCGGCACCCGATTTCGAGGTCCGGGACCACATCCGCCCGATCGAGCTGCCGCCGCCGCTGCCCGAGGACGAAGCCCCTGCCGATACGGAGAACGCCGTCGCCGAATCCGGGCAGGGCATCGAGGTACAACCCACTCCCGAGCCCCGTCCCGAGGCCGTTGCAGCGCCCGCAGCGGAAGCGCCGGAATCCGCCGGCACCGAGGCGCCGCCGGCGGCGACGACGCCAGCGGCATCCCCGCCGTCATCGGACGCTGCATCGCAGCCCAGCAGCGAACGGGCCGCCCCTCCAGGCAGTGTGCCGGGCTGGGTCGTGCAGGTAGGCAGCTTCGGCAGCGAAAGGAATGCCCGTGCGCTCGCCGCGCGCCTGACCGAGGCCGGATTCTCCGCCTTCGTGTCCCGGACCGAGAAGGCGGGTCGGGCCTTCTACCGGGTCCGCGTCGGTCCCGTCGCCGAGCGCAAGGCCGCCGAGGCCCTGAAGGCGAGACTGGATGCGCATCTGGGGCAGAAGACCCTGGTGCTTCGTGCCGAGAAGGGCGACGCCCGCTGAGGCAAGGCCGGCGACCTGTTACGGGCGAGCGGGCAGGTCTGCTAGAATCGACTTCTCCCGTTTCCGCGCCGTCGCACGCGGCCGATCAGAAGGAAATCCCGGTGACCCTGACCTGGGCCGATTACGTCATCATCGCCATCGTGGCCGTCTCTACCCTCATCAGCCTGTTTCGCGGCTTCGTTCGCGAGGCGCTGTCGCTGGCCACCTGGGTGGCCGCCCTCTGGGTGGCGCTGACCTTCTCGCCCCAGCTGGCGGATCAGCTCGCGC
>JALVEM010000295.1 GCA_027030825.1 Thiohalobacter sp. | reverse complement strand
CCGCATAGCCCCAGGGATTGCCCCAGGGGTCCTCCTTGGGCGCCCCCAGATCCGCCCAGGGCAGCTCGCCCACATGCACCGCACCGGCGTTGCCGGAGCAGGTGTCGGCACGTCCGTCGCCGTTCGTATCCGGACAGGGCAGACGTTGTCCTGCGATGGCATACCCCAGCAGGGCCTCGTGAATCTGTGTCAGGGCCTGCTCGGCATCCGCCCGCCGTGCCTGCTCCATCTGCGAGGCCAGAGGTCGAATCAGACCGCCGACGATCAGACCGATGATGACCAATACCACGGCCAGTTCGACCAGCGTGAATCCGGAAGCATTGCACCTTACTACTGATCCGGTCATGGGCAGCTCCATCCCTTGCGCGTGGCCAGCAGACGGCAAAGCTCTGCCGTGCCGATCCAGAGGATCGCGTCATCGAAGGGACCGCCGGGCGCACCGGCATCCTCCGTCCAGGGCCTTGTGACGAACCGGTCCCGATCGAGGAGATTGGTGCGCTCGTCCGGACGGCCTGCATCAGGCGGCGGCAGAGCGGCGCCGGAGACCAGCACCGCCCCTTCCCGGCCCGGCCCGTGCGAGAGCAGCACGAAGGGGGCTGTGGCGTCGATCGTCTGCAGGTTGCCGCCCGCATCACGGGTCATGACGATCGCATCCCCCGTGGAACTCGCCGTGAAACTGCAGTCGCCGGTGGCGTAGCGGCCGGTGACGCGATAACGCACGAGGCCGCCCCAGGGATCGGTGGCCGGAACACCGAGCGTCTGCCAGGGCACGAAACCGAACCGCGAGGCCGCCGTTGCACAGCTTCCGGGCGCCGTGCCGCTGGTGGCGCTGGTGGCCGGACAGGGCAGACAGCCGGTCTCGAGGGCATGGCCCACCAGTGCATCCCGGATACGCTGCAGATGCCGCATGGCCGGCGCGGTGTCACGAAATCTCTGGCGATCGTTGGCCGAAACCAGCAGAAAATACAGGCTGCCCAGCACGAGAACGAGCAGCGCGACCAGCAGCACGGCGCCCTTCTGAAATCCCGGCATCATGTCCCGGACACCTCCTCCGCCGCGTCCCTGTCGCCCTCGCCGGGCTCGGGCCCGGATGCCGGGGCCGCTTCGGTATCCGTCTCACCGGTCGTGGACACCGGCTGTCCCGACATCTCCCAGGGTTCCATCACCTGCCCCGTGAGCGGATCGACGGCCTGTCCCGGCTTGAGCCGTACGGAGGTGCCGGAGGCCGGCAGTTCGAGCAGGACCGAACCGTCCAGTCGCAGACTCACCCCCCTGTCCCTGCGATGCCCGTTGATCCAGACTTCGCGATGCCCGTCCTCCCCCATCAGCACGCCATTGAATACCCAGAGCTCCCTGTCGACTTCCTGTCCGACGACCCTGTCCGGTTGCGTGTCAGACGCCTGCTGTCCGAACCGGACGGCGTCGATGCGTTCGCGTTGTTCGGGAGTCGTGAACAGGCGACCCAGGTTGTCCCAGGCGTGCGCCTCGATCGAGAGGCAGTACGCCAGCAGAAACAGCCGTAAACGTGCCTTGCGCATCACAGCGGCTCCCCGCTCTCGTCCACGTCCTCCACGGCCATGTCGCCGTCGCCGAGGCCGGAAACCTGCTCGAGTGCATACCAGTCGAAACGGCAACGGGCCTGCAGATTGGGGCCTTCCAAGAACACCTTGCCGGTGTCCATGGCAGAGGTGACGATACAGTAGCGGTTCTTCACGACACCGACGGGGCGCTGCAGGACCCGTTTCAGGAAGGCCACCAGATCGCCTTCGTGCGCCAGTTGCATGGCCACGGTCACCGGCTGCAGTGTCAGACGGTAACCTGCAGATTCCAGTTGCGTATCCTGAATCGGCATCGCCGACTGCATGTTGAAGCCCGCCTTCAGCACGTGCGCATCCTCCAGTGCCCGGGCAAGACTCTGAACCCAGGCCGGACGGGCAGATACGGGATCGAGGAAACCCGCCCTGACCAGCATCTCGAACGGCCTCTGCATGCGCCGCCCCAGATGTTCCTTCGTCATGCGTTCCTGGAGCAGGAACTGCATTTCCTGGATGTCGTCGCGAAGCCGTTCGATGCGCTCTTCATCGCGCATGCGGACATAGCCGGCCGCCAGCGCCAGAACCATTGCCCCCAGCAGCAACGACAGGGGCCAGCGCAAACCTTGAACCGCCTGCAGGAGTTTCATGACTTCTCCAGCGTCAGAATCAGGCCGAGCGGTGCGAACTGTGGCTCGGCGCCCTGCAGCCCGACCTGTCCGAACATGACTTTGGTATCGGCAGGATCGAGAGGATTTTCAACGACCTCGATACCTTCGACGCCCTGAATGCCTTCCAGGGCGGCGAACAGGGTCTTGAGCCGCGAGGCCGCATCGGCCAGGTTGCGCGGATCCACCGGATAGGTTCCTTTCAGAACGAGGACATCCGTTGCTGAGAGATCCCGATGCCTCGATGCTTCGGGCAGCAGTCCCGACAGATCGCCCTGTTCGGCCGCATCCGAGGCCGCACCATTCTCTCCCGCAGTCTGCCAGGCGAGCGTCT
>JALVEM010000294.1 GCA_027030825.1 Thiohalobacter sp. | reverse complement strand
CATGGAGAGGCTGCTGCCGCAGACGCTGGCCATGGAACTCGAGCCGTTGGACTCGGTGATCTCGGACACCACACGGATGCTGTAGGGAAACTCCTCCTCGCTCGGCATCACTGCAGCGACACCGCGTTTGGCCAGACGGCCATGCCCGATCTCGCGCCGCTTGGGACTGCCGACGCGGCCGGTCTCGCCGACGGAGAAGGGCGGGAAATTGTAGTGGAACATGAAATGTTCCCGACGCTCGCCCTGGATGGCGTCGATGATCTGGGCATCGCGCGCCGTGCCCAGCGTGGTGACGACCAGCGCCTGGGTCTCGCCTCGGGTGAAGAGCGCCGAGCCATGCACGCGCGGCAGCAGACCCACCCGAATCGAGATCGGCCGCACGGTCTTCGTGTCCCGGCCATCGATGCGGGGCTCGCCGGCCAGGATGCGTCCCCGGACGATGCGCTTCTCGAGCTTTTCGATGGCGCCGCGCACGGCGGCCTCGTCGCAGTCCTCGTCGTCGCCGCAGACCGCCTCGACGATCTGCTTGCGCACCTCGCCGAGGCGGCTGTAGCGGGCCTGCTTGTCCGCGATCCGGTAGGCCTCCTCGAGCAGCGCGCGGCCGGCCTCTTCCACCTTCGCCGCCAGGGCCTCGTCCTCGGGCGGCGGCTGCCAGTCCCAGGCCGGCTTGCCGGCCTCGGCCTTGAGCTCGTTGATGGCCTGGATGGCCGTCTGCATCTGCTCGTGGCCGAACATCACGGCACCCAGCATCACGTCCTCGGGAAGGATGCGCGCCTCGGACTCCACCATCAGCACGGCCGACTCGGTGCCGGCGACCACGAGATCGAGTTTCGAGTTCTCGAGCTGGGTGTAGGTCGGATTGAGGACATATTCCCCGTCGACATAGCCGACCCGGCAGGCGCCGATCGGGCCGTTGAACGGCAGGCCGGAAATGGCGAGAGCAGCCGATGCGCCGAGCAGAGAAGGCACGTCGGGGTCGATATCCGGGTTGAGCGAGATCACCGTCGCGATGATCTGGACCTCGTTGGTGAAACCCTTGGGGAAGAGCGGGCGGATCGGGCGATCGATCAGGCGGGAGACGAGAGTCTCGTTTTCGCTGGGACGGCCTTCGCGGCGGAAGAAGCCTCCGGGAATCTTGCCGGCCGCATAGGTCTTTTCCTGATAGTCGACCGTCAGCGGGAAGAAATCGCGGCCTTCGCTGGCCTCCTTCTCGGCCACGACCGTCACGAGCACGACGGTCTCGTCCATGTTGACGAGCACGGCTCCGGTGGCCTGCCGGGCGATCTCGCCGGTTTCTAGCGTGACCCTGTGGTCACCGTACTGGAAAGTCTTCTTGATGGGCGTCACGTCGCTGCTCTTCCTCTCGAATGGAATGCCGTCCAGCCTGCCCCGCCTCAGCGGCGCAGCCCTAGTCGCTGAATGAGATCCTGGTACCGCTGCGGATCCTTGCGCTTGAGATAGTCGAGCAGCTTGCGCCGCTGGTTGACCATGCGCAGCAGTCCGCGCCGGGAATGAAGATCCTGCCTGTGGGTCTTGAAATGCCCGGTGAGATCCTGGATGCGCGCCGACAGCAGCGCCACCTGGACCTCGGGAGAGCCGGTATCCCCCGGCCCCCGGGCGTACTGCTTGACGATCTCGCTCTTCTGTTCCGCACTCAATGCCATGTCAATTCACTCCGAATTCGTTTGTAACTGCCGTGCCTGTGGAAGCCGCCTATTGTATCCGCGCGCCCTGCCACCGACAACCGCGTGAAGGCCTCATTCACGCCCGCGCGATGCCGCCATGAGACGGCGGGGCGCCACCCGCCCGTCGTCCAGGATCTGGCCCATGCCGAGGAAATCGCTGTCCTTGCGGTACATCCTCACCCAGCCGCTGGTGGGAGCATGGGGAACCAGCACCGGCTGTCCCTGCCGGACATAGAAGGCGGCGTCGTCGGTCAGATGCACATCCGGCCATTGCATCAGGGCGCTCTCGATCGGCTGGAGCAGCGCATCGAGCGCCTCCCGTCCCTGTTCCGAGGCGGCCTTCACCTCGTCCAGGGTGACCAGGGCACTGTCGTCATAGGGTCCCACGCCCGTCCGACGCAGGGCATGGACATGGCCTTCGGTCCCGAGGGCCCGGGCGATGTCCTCGGCCAGGGTACGGACATAGGTCCCTTTCGAGCAGTGGACGTCGATGTCCAGAAAGGGCGGCTGCCAGCCCTCCAGCTCGAGTGCATGGATCCGGATCCGACGCGGCTGGCGCTCGACCTCGACGCCTTCCCTGGCCAGCTTGTAGAGGCGTTGCCCTTCGTGCTTGACCGCCGAATACATGGGCGGCACCTGCTCGATCTCGCCGGTGAACCGGCCGAGCACTTCCCGGATGCGCGCCTCGTCGAGCTCCGGCACGGGCGCGGTGGCGATGACCTCGCCCTCGGTATCGCCGGTCGTTGTCCGCTCGCCGAGGCGACAGCGCACCCGGTAGCGCTTGTCGGCATCGAGCAGGAATCCCGAGACCTTGGTCGCCTCGCCCAGGCAGATGGGCAGCAGGCCCGTGGCCAGCGGATCGAGGCTGCCCGTATGTCCCGCCTTGCGGGCGAAATAGAGCCGCTTGACCGCCTGCAGCGCCTCGTTGGAGGTCATGCCCGCGGGCTTGTCCAGCAGCAGGATGCCGTTGACGTTCCTTCCTTTCGCGCGGCGTCTCGCCATGTCGTATCCAGTCCGTCTGTTGCCTGAAAAAGTGCCTCTGGCCGTCACTCGTCCTCGTCGGGCGCATCGCGACCCGAGAGTGCCTGATCGATCAGGGCGCTGACCCGGTTGCCCCGGTCCATGGTGTCGTCGTAGATAAAGCGAAGCTGGGGGATCGTCCTCAGATGCAGCTCGCGTCCCAGTTCACGCCGCAGGAAACCCGCGGCACGCTGCAGCGCCTCGCGCGTCCTCTCGCGTTCGGCCTCGCCGCCGAGCAGGGTGAAATAGACACGGGCATGGGCCAGATCCCGTGACACCTCGACATCCGAGATCGTCACCATGCCCACTTCCGGATCCTTCAGGCGATCACGGATCAGCGCGGAGAGCTCGCGCTGCAGCAGCTCGGCCACGCGCCTCGTTCTGGGATAGTCACGCGGCATGATCGATCCCCCTGCACCGGCTCTGGTTCCACAAACGGGTCACAGGGTCCGGGCCACCTCGCGACGTTCGAAGACCTCGATCTGATCGCCGGGCTTGACGTCGTTGTAGTCCTTCACACCGATGCCGCACTCGGTGCCGGCGCGCACCTCCTGCACGTCGTCCTTGTGCCGGCGCAGCGATTCGAGCTCGCCCTCGAAGATGACCACATTGTCACGCAGCACGCGGATGGGTGCATTGCGCCGCACCACGCCGTCCACCACCCGGCAGCCGGCGATGGCACCGAACTTCGAGGAGCGGAAGACATCCACCACCTCGGCCAGGCCGATGATCTCCTCGCGGACCTCGGGCGAGAGCAGGCCGCTGATGGCCTTCTTGACGTCGTCGATGACATCGTAGATGACGCTGTAGTAGCGCACATCGACGCCGTTGGCCTCGATCAGGCGTCGCGCCGAGGCATCGGCACGCACATTGAAGCCGATGATGATGGCCTTCGAGGCCATGGCCAGGGTGACGTCCGATTCGGTGATGCCGCCCACGCCGCCGGCCACGACGTTCACCTGCACCTCGTCGTTGGAGAGCTTGGTGAGCGAATCCCGCAGCGCTTCCAGACTGCCCTGCACGTCGGCCTTGATGAGCAGATTGAGCTGGGCCACCTCGCCCTTGCCCATCTGCGAGAAGATGTCCTCGAGCTTGGCCTGGCGCTGCCTGGCCATCTGGGCCTCGCGCTGCTTCTTCTGGCGGAACAGCGCCACCTCCCTGGCCTTGCGCTCGTCCCTGACGACGACCAGGTCGTCTCCCGCCATCGGCACGCCGGAGAGGCCCAGCACCTGCACCGGGGTGCCGGGACCGGCCTCCTCGACCGGCTGGCCGTTTTCGTCGAACATCATGCGTACCCGGCCGTACTCGGTGCCCGAGAGAATGACATCGCCCTTCTTCAGCACGCCGTCGCGCACCAGCACGGTGGCCACCGGACCGCGGCCCTTCTCGAGACTCGACTCGATGACCACGCCCCGGGCCGGGATGCCGATCCTCGCCTTGAGCTCGAGCACCTCGGCCTGGAGGAGGATGGCCTCCAGCAGATCGTCGATGCCCTGGCCGGTCTTGGCGGAGACGTTGACGAACAGGGTGTCACCGCCCCACTCCTCGGGAATCACCTCGCGCTGGGCGAGCTCGTTCTTCACGCGCTCGGGATCGGCCTCGGGCTTGTCGATCTTGTTGACCGCCACGATGATGGGCACGTCGGCGGCGCGGGCATGCTGAATCGCCTCCTCCGTCTGCGGCATCACGCCGTCGTCGGCCGCCACCACCAGCACCACGACATCGGTGATCTGGGCGCCGCGGGCGCGCATGGAAGTGAAGGCGGCATGACCGGGCGTATCGAGGAAGGTGATCTTTCCATGCCCCGTGTCGACCTGATAGGCGCCGATGTGCTGGGTGATGCCGCCGGCCTCGCCCGCGGCCACCCGGCTCTTGCGGATGTAGTCGAGCAGCGAGGTCTTGCCGTGATCGACATGCCCCATGATCGTCACCACCGGCGGGCGGGGCACTTCGGTGCCGCCCTCGGCCTTGAGGATCTCCTCCTCGAGCTCGTTCTCGCGCAGCAGCACGGGCTTGTGCCCCATCTCCTCGACCACGATCTGCGCGGTCTCCTGATCGAGCACATCGTTGATGCGCACCATCATGCCCATCTGCATCAGCTTCTTGATCACCTCGGCGGCCTTGACGGACATCTTCTGGGCGAGTTCCGCGACGGTGATCGTCTCCGGCAGCGTCACCTCGCGCACGATCGGCCCGGTGGGGCGTTCGAAGCGATGCTCGCGCGTGCGCCGGACGGCCGCCTGGCGGGCGGGCTTCTTCCTGCGCTTGCCGCTCTTCTCGGCGGCCACGTGCAGCTCGCCCTCACGACCGGAAGGTGCCTTTTCTTCCGATTCGAGGACCTCGACCTCTTCCTCGAAGTGCCTGGGCGGCCGCTTGGCCTTCTTGGCAAGCTTTGCACGCGCACGCTCCTCTTCCTTGCGCGCCTCTTCCTCCGCCTTGCGGCGAGCCTCTTCGAGACGCAGGCGTTCCTGTTCCGCCTCTTCCTCGGGCGTGAGCTTCGGCGCCTGGGCCTCGGACAGCCGCGCCTTCTCGGCCTCCAGGCGACCCTCGAGCTCGGCCCGGCGTGCGGCCTCCTCGGCTTCGCGACGGGCGCGCTCGGCTTCCTCACGGCTCCGGCGCGCCTCTTCCTCGGCCTTGCGGCGCGCCTCCGCCTCGGCCCGGCGCGCAGCCTCCTCGGCCTCTCGACGGGCGCGCTCGGCCTCTTCCTGACGACGCCGTTCCTCCTCTTCCCTGAGGATGTCGCTGCGCTTGACATAGGTCCGTTTCTTGCGGACCTCCACGGTGACCGTCTTGGCCGCAGGCGCTCCCCGGCCTCGCCCGCCGCCGCTCGCCGGCACCTTGAGTTCGGTGCGCAACTTGCGCTTGAGCGTCACCTTGCGCGGTCCTTCGGCTGCCTCCTCGGCCTTGCCCTTCCGCTCGCGGAGATAACTCAGCAGCTCGAGCTTCTCGTCGTCGGTGATGGTGTCATCCGCGCCGGACACCGAGATTCCCGCACCATCGAGCTGCGAGAGCAGCTTCTCGACGGGGATCTTCAGGTTTTCGGCAAGTTGCTGTACGGTGACCTCTGACATCGTTCTTCCACTCCTGCAGGTGCTCAGCCCTGCTGTTCCTCGGCCGGTTCCCCGGAGGTTTCCTCTTCCGCGAACCAGGGGGCACGCGCCGCCATGATCAGCGCCGCGGCGCGTTCCTCGTCCATGTCCTCGACCATCTCCAGGAGTTCGTCCACGGACAGCTCGGCGAGATCCTCCTGCGTCAGAATGCCGTGAGCCGCCAGCCGGCGGGCCAGCGCCTCATCCATGCCTTCGAGCGCGAGCAGATCCTCTGCCGGTTCCCCTTCGGCCTCGTCGCCGCCCTGGATGGCGCGGGCCAGCAGGACGTCGCGGGCACGGCTGCGCAGCGCCTCGACGATGTCCTCGTCGAACTCCTCGATCTCCAGCAGTTCGGAGGCCGGCACATAGGCGATCTCGTCGATGGTCGTGAAACCTTCCTGCACGAGGATCGCGGCCACCTCCTCGTCCACGTTGAGCTGTTCCATGAACAGCTGCTGGACACGCCGGGCCTCTTCCTCGCTCTTGCGCTCGGCCTCCTCGGCCGTCATCACGTTCAGCTCCCAGCCGGTCAGCTCGCTGGCCAGGCGCACGTTCTGCCCACCGCGCCCGATGGCCTGAGAGAGCTGTTCCTCCGGCACGGCGATGTCCATGGAATGGGACTCCTCGTCCACCACGATGGACACCACCTCGGCCGGCGACATGGCGTTGATCACGAACTGTGCCGGATTCTCGTCCCAGAGGATGATGTCGATGCGCTCGCCGCCGAGCTCGTTGGAGACCGCCTGCACCCGCGAGCCGCGCATGCCGACGCAGGCACCGACGGGATCGATGCGCGGATCCAGGGAATGAACGGCGATCTTGGCGCGCAGACCGGGGTCGCGTGCCGCGCCCTTGATCTCGATCAGCTCCTGACCGATCTCGGGCACCTCGATCTTGAACAGTTCGATGAGGAATTCGGGTGCCGTGCGGCTGACGAAGAGCTGTGGCCCGCGCGGCTCCGAACGCACTTCCTTCAGATAGCCGCGCAGACGGTCGCCGGTGCGGACCGATTCCCTCGGAATCATTTCCTCGCGCGGAATGAAGGCCTCGGCGCCGCCGCCGAGATCGAGATAGACATTGCCGCGCTCGACCCGCTTGACGATCCCCGAGACCAGCTCGCCCACGCGGTCCTTGTAGGCCTCGACGACCTGGGCACGCTCGGCCTCGCGCACCTTCTGCACGATCACCTGCTTGGCGGTCTGGGCTGCGATACGACCGAATTCGACGGATTCGATCTTCTCCTCGATGTAGTCGCCGACCTGAACCCCCGGCTGCAGCTGCTGGGCACGGGTATAGAGCACCTGGCGCTCGGGAGACTCGAAGTTCTCGTCCTCGTCATCGACCACCTGCCAGCGGCGGAAGGTCTCGTATTCCCCGGTGTCGCGGTCGATCTGCACGCGCACGTCGATCTCGCCGCCATGCTTCTTGCGCGTGGCGGACGCGAGCGCGGCCTCGATCGCCTCGAAGATCACTTCCTTGTCGACGCCCTTCTCGTTGGAGACGGCATCGACCACCATCAGAATGTCCTTGTTCATGACTTCACGTCTCCGACCGGGAACCGGGTTCCCGTCTCCGTCCACAGAATCTGTCCTCAATCGTCATATTCCGGCACCAGCCGGGCACGGTGCACGTCGTCCAGCGGCAGCTCGACCATCGTCCCGTCATCCAGGGACAGGCGGATCATGCCGTTCTCCAGCCCGTGCAGTACGCCACGGAACCGGCGTCTGCCCTCGACCGGGGCCTGCATGCGCACGTCGATGCGGTGTCCGGCAAAGCGCTCGTAGTCCTGCTCGCCGAACAGCGGTCGATCGAATCCCGGCGAGGACACCTCCAGCACGTAATGGCCGGGGATCGGGTCCTCGACATCGAGAATCCCGCTGACCTGATAGCTCACCGCCTCGCAATCGTCCAGGGTGACGCCTTCGGGCCGGTCGATGTACAACCGCAGCACGCTTCGGGCGCCCGCGGGATGATACTCCACGCCCAGCAGCTCGCATCCCGCGACGCGGGCCGCCGGTTCCAGCAATGCCTTCAACTTGTCCGTGTCCAGTGCCATTCGCCGTTCGCTGAAACAAAAAATGGGCCCATGGCCCATTTCCTGGCCCACCGGATGACGTGGGCAGAATATGAAAAGACCCCAACGCTGGGGCCCGCGCGACAGCACGGCCTCGAGCTGGCCGGCGACGACGCCCGAATTATAAAGGAATGGGCCGCTTGCCCGCAAGTCGATTGCGAGCAAAATACCGGGGGCATTTCTTGACAATCCCACTCGGTTTTCTATGCTCAGTACATGGAGACGGCAACCGCCGCTTTCAAGCGACTCACACCGGAGGTGTGTCATGAATCACCCTGCACGGAACCCCCTGCCACTCGACCGGGCGCATCTCAGCGATCCCATCACCGGCCGGCCGGTCAGGATCACGGATCGGACCCTGTGGCTCCAGGAAGGCGACCCCGACGATGGCATCACCCTGTATTTCGAGAGCCGCGAGACGCTCGAGGCCTACCGCCGGATACCGGTGGAACATCCCGAGGCCGGTCTCTCGCACTCATTGAGCAATCAGGATGACGAAGGCTACGACGAAGGCTGAAGCCGGCATGCGTCAAGTTCGCCGGTCGGCCGGCCGACACAAGTGACATGGGAGCACGGAACGGCCGTCGCAATGTCTCTGCCTTTCCGGCCCGGGCACGCGCCCGGCTGGAGGAAGCCGAGCATCGGCTGCTGATCGCCAAGGCGGCCGCCTGTTTCCACGGGCTGGCATTTCTCAACGGCCGGCTGCTGGATACCGTGCGCCTCGACGACCTCTCCCGCCAGATCACCCTGGCGGAACGGGAGTGCGAGCGGGCGCGCGCCGCACTGGCCCGGCTGGAGCCGGACCCGCCCCGCTTCGCCCTCCCCCTGCCCAGGGCGCTCGAGCTCTTCATCGGGGAAATCGAACGTCTGGCCGCGCATCACGGCCTCGACCGCAGTCACTGGCCTCAGGAAGACCTGCTGGAGATGGCGGAAGAGCTCATTCTCCACCAACCGGCGGTCAATCCTTCCCCGCGGATGACTCCCTGACCTTGCACTCGGCGACCGGATCGGCCGCCCGTGTCGCCGGCTCGCCCACCCAGGCATAGAGCTCGATGGTCTCGGGCGCACAGGTCGAACACCCGGAACAGGTCGTCCCGGACGGCAACCGTCTCACCCTGCCCTTGCGGATCCAGTGATCCAGGACTCCCCGCAGGGCCTCCTCGTCGGTATCGAAGTGAATGGCCATGTCCCGCAGGGAGGCCTGCCCGCGCGCTCGAAGATAATCCCTGATCTCCGTGAGCATCATTCGGCGTAGAGCGGCCGTCCGCCGCTGTCGGCCTGCCGGGAAGAGAGGTGCCGCATGAGCATGAGCAGCAGCGTGAAGAGCGCGAGTATGCCCGTCATCCAGGCCAGCGAGGCGGCGGGGTGACGTGACCAGGTCGCCGCCTGATAGAAGAAGGTGGCGGTCATCCAGGCCAGCGTGGTCGTCCAGCTCACGGCGAAGAGCGTCCAGCGGGGCCCGGTCTCCCTGAAGATGGCCGAGGTGGCCGCCACACAGGGCGCGTAGAGCAGCACGAACAGGAGATAGGCAAAGGCCCCGGCCTTGCCGTCGAACCGGCGCCACATCTCGCCGAAGGTGCTGGCGTGGATGCCCTGTTCCGCCGCCACCGCTTCGATCTCCTCTCCACTGCGCACGGCGCGCAGCCCGATCGGATCCGACAGGTTGGCGACCACGTCCTTCAGGTTCTCGCGCACGGAGGCCACGGCCTCGTCCCAGGCACCGCCCAGGTCGAAACCCTGCGGCCCGGCTTCCGCGATGCCCGCCGCCCTGGCCTCGTCCGCCGCCAGATTGGTGTACATGGCATCGAGCGCGCCCACCACCACCTCCTTGGCCAGCAGGCCGGTGAAGATGCCGACCGTGGCCGGCCAGTTGTCTTCCCGGATGCCCATGGGTTCGAAGACGGGCTGGATCGTGCGGCCGACCGCGCTCAGCACCGAGTGCTCGCTGTCCTCGTTGCCGAAACTGCCGTCGGTGCCCAGGGAATTGAGGGTGTTGATCACGACCACCATGATCACGATCAGCCGCCCGGCATCCACCATGAAGCCGCGCAGCCGCTCCCAGGTATGCAGCAGAATGTCCCTGAGCGTCGGAATGTGGTAGGCCGGCAATTCCATGAGGAAAGGGCTGGCCTCGCCCTTGAGAAAGGTCTTGCGCAGCACGAAGGCGGTCAGGATGGCGAAGGCGATGCCCACGAGATAGAGCGCCATCACCACGTTCTGGCCGCCGTGGGGGAAGAAGGCCGCGGCGAAGAGCGCATAGACCGACAGCCGTGCGCCGCACGACATGAAGGGCGCCATCATGACGGTGAGGATGCGCTCGCGCGGGTTCTCCAGCGTGCGTGCAGCCATGATGGCCGGCACGTTGCAGCCGAACCCCACGATGAGCGGCACGAAGGCCTTCCCGGGCAGGCCCAGGCTGCGCATGAAACGATCCATCACGAAGGCCGCCCGCGCCATGTAGCCCCAGCCCTCGAGGAAGGAGAGGAACAGATAGAGAAAGCCGATGATCGGAATGAAGGTGGCCACCACCTGGATGCCCGCACCCACGCCGTCGGCCAGCAGCACCTGCAGCCATTCCGGCGCGCCCAGGGCACCGGTCAGCGCACGGGTGCCCTCCACGAAGACGGCACCGGCGAGAATGTCGAAGAAATCGACGAACGCGCCGCCGATGTTGATCGACAGCATGAACAGGATGTACATGATCCCCAGAAAGACGGGGATGCCGAGCCATCTGTGCAGCACGATCGTGTCGATGCGGTCCGAGGCGGTGCGGGTGATCTCGCCCTTGCGGTGCACCACCTCGCGCGCGAGCCGGCGGGCGATGTCGTAGCGGACATCCGCAATGAGGATGTCGATATCCTCGCCCTCGCATGTCTCGACATGGTGCCGGGCCTGCGCGGCCTGCGCCAGGACTTCTTCGCTAACCTCCCGACAGCACTCGCCAGCGCCTTCCAGAAGCTGGACCGCGGCCCAGCGCGGATTGATGCCGTGCGCCTGCGCGAATTCCGCGACCGCCGGCTCGAGGTCCGTGAGCGCCGCCTCCACGCTGTCGGCATAGCGGACCGGCAGGACCGGGCGGGTCCGGTTGCGCGCCACCAGCAGCAGGGCGTCCTTGAGCTCGTCGATGCCGCGATTGCGGTTGGCAACCGTCTCGATGACAGGGCAGCCGAGGTGGTGCGCAAGGCGGTCGCAGTCGATCCGGATGCCCCGCTCCGCCGCCACGTCGGTCATGTTGAGCGCCACCACCACCGGCACGCGCATCTCGACGAGCTGCACGGTCAGATACAGGTTGCGCTCCAGATTCGAGGCGTCCACGACATTGAGAATCACGTCCGCCTCGCCGGACAGGATGTAATTCCTGGCCACGCGTTCGTCGAGCGAGTCGTGACTGGGGTCGAGCGAGTAGACGCCGGGCAGATCGACCAGACGGAAGACCACGCCCTCGTGCTCGAAACGCCCTTCACGGCGCTCGACCGTGACCCCGGGCCAGTTGCCCGTGCGCTGGCGCGCCCCCGTCAGGGCATTGAAGAGCGTGGACTTGCCGCAATTGGGGTTGCCCAGCACGCCGACCGTGTAGTCCCTGCGCGCATCCGGAGACACCCCCTTGTCCGAAGGACAGCAACCGGCCATCAGATCGGCTCCACCAGGATGCGACGCGCCATGTCCGCACCGACCGCCAGGCGGGCACCGCCGACGGCGAGCACGACCGCCCCGCCGCGGCGGTGCAGGATCTCGACCAGGGTGCCCAGCGGCATGCCCATGCTCAGCAGCCGCTTTTCCGTGGCCTTGTCGGCCTGAATCGATTCGATGCGCAAGGGGACGCCGGAAGGTGCACGCCAGAGCGGGAGGATCTCGCGCCGCTCCACGGCCCGGGTGATCACCTCGCCTTCGGGCCGCAACGGTTGGACGACGGCCTCGCCGGCTTCGAGATCATCCTGCTTGCGCATCGGCATGTTCATGTCCTGCATCCGAATATGAACGATAATGATTCTCAATTATATAGACGGCCTCGCCGCCTGTCCAGTCACCCGAAACGGCGCGCCCGACCCGCCATGGATGTGCACCGGGCCCCATAGCCCATTGATTGACGGATCTTTTCGCATTGATCCAGATCAGCGACAGCGCCGGAAGTTTGATCGATATCAATGTTCGTGTCGGGGTTTTTGGTCAGGATGGCGGCATGACGATCCACAGGCAGCCATGATCCCGGCGCTCATCGACTCGGAGCGGGCATCCCGCAGGCTCGTGGAAGCCTTGCGTTCCCCTGCCTGTTATCCCCACCCCGTCGACACCGTCGAGATCATCGAGACCCACATCAGTTTCATACTGCTCGCCGGCGAGCATGCCTACAAGATCCTCAAGCCCGTGGATCTCGGGTTTCTCGACTTCACCACCCTCGCCCGCCGGCGGGAGGACTGCCATCGCGCGCTGGTGCTCAACCGCCGCTTCAACCGGCGCCTCTATCTCGAGGTGACCCCGATCACGGGGTCGACGACGCAACCCCGCATCGGCGGCTCGGGCGAGCCCGTCGAATACGCCCTGCACATGCAGCGCTTCGACCCTGCCCGCACCCTCGACCATCTCATTGCGGACCGACCGCCTGCGCGCGAGGACTGGGATGCCCTCGCACACCACATCGGTACCATACACGCCGGCCTGCCCCGAGCGCCCGAGTGCAGCCTTTTCGGCAGCCCCGAGGTGGTGCGGGAGAGCATGCTGGACAATTTCGACGCCATCGAGGCCCGCCTTCCGGATCGCAAGGAACAGATCGACGCGCTGCGCACACGCACCCGCGAATGGCTCTCCGAGCTGGCGAACGATTTCGATCTGCGCTGGCGCGGCGGCTGGATACGCGAATGTCACGGTGATCTGCACCTGGCCAACCTGCTGCAGGAGCCGGAGCGACCGATCGAGGTCTTCGACTGCCTGGAATTCTCCGATCGACTGAGAATCATCGATACCCTGAGCGACATCGCCTTTCTGCTCATGGATCTCGACTACCATGCAAGACGCGATCTCGCCCATCGCGTCCTCGATCAGTATCTCGAGGCCGCCAACGACTACATGGGCCTGACCCTGCTGCGGCCCTATCTCGCCTATCGGGCCATGGTGCGCGCCAAGGTGGCCGCCATCGGCCTGCTTCAGGCCCGCGAGATCGGGGACAGGGCACGCGAACGAGAAACGCACGATTCGCTCGAATCCCATCTCTCCCTGGCGGAACGGTATCTGACCTCGGAACCCGAAAAGCCCCTGCTGATCCTGATGCACGGCGTCTCCGGTTCCGGCAAGAGCCGCCTGGCCATGGCCCTGGTGGAAACGATGGGCGCCATCCGCATCCGCTCCGACGTGGAGCGCAAGCGGCTCCTGGGCCTGACGCCGGATGAGGACACCCGCAAGGCCGGCGTCGATGCCTACACGCCCGCCATGACCCGGGCCACCTACCGCCGACTGCGTGCGCTCGCCTTTGGTCTGCTCGATGCCGGCATGACGGTCATCGTGGACGCCACCTTTCTGCGACGGGAACAGCGCCGGCCCTTCCTTCAGATGGCACATCTGCTCGGCGTTCCGGTGCGGATACTGGACGTGACGGCGCCCGACGCGATCCTGCGCCAGCGCGTGATGCGGCGTCAGCAGGCCTGCACCGACCCCTCGGAGGCCGGCCTCGAAATCCTGGAGACCCAGCTTCGTTCCCGCGAGGCACTCACGGCGGAGGAGCAAGCCATTGCCATCGCGCTCGACACCTCGCAACCCATCGACATTCCCGCCCTGGCCCGCGAACTCGGTGCGGCTCAGATCACCCCTTGCATCCCCGACGTCGTCCAGAAGTAGCCGAGATTGTACCAGGCGTGCATCGCAAACGCCGGGAGAAAACTCCCGTGGCGATCCCGCAGCCAGCCGAACACGAGCGACGGGATGAAGACGGCCATGGCGGCGAACGGTGGATGGCCGAGCAGATGCAGCAATGCAAAGAGCAGGCTGACGATCACATTGGCCAGACTGATGCCCGCCCACTGACCCGGCAGCCGCCTGCCGATCCATGGCTGCAGGGATCCGCGGAAAAGCCATTCCTCGACGAAGGGATAGAGCAGCACGCCGCGCAGCACCACCCCCTGCGCATGCAACGGCCACAGGGGATCCGGTCTCGCCTGCCCGCCCAGCCACCACAGGAGACCCCAGACCGGCAGGGCCGCTGCCAGGGCCAGCAGGAATCCCGGATCGCGCCACCAGGCGGCCATCGCGTCATTCGGCGTCACCGTCCCCATGAGCCGATTGTACACATCCGACGCGATTGCTAGACTCGAAGCCACGGTGGCCGAAGATGCCGCCGAGGACGAATAATCCGGCAACGATCGAACACCAAGGGAAACCTTCATGAGTGATGAGACGATTCTCGTGACCGGCGGCGCCGGTTACATCGGCAGCCATGTCGTGCGTCAGCTGCGGCAGCGTGGCGAATCCGTGGTGGTGCTCGACAACCTGTCGACCGGCTTCCGGGAGGCCGTGGGCGACGCCGAACTGGTGGTCGGCGACACCGGCGACCAGGCGCTGGTGCGCGAGATTCTCGAACGTCACCGGGTGCGTTCCGTGATGCACTTCGCCGCCCATACCGTCGTGCCCGAGTCGGTCGAGAACCCGCTCAAGTACTACGGCAACAATACCTGCCATACCCGCAATCTGCTGGCCTGCTGCCAGAAAGCCGGCATCGAACATTTCATCTTTTCGTCCACGGCCGCCGTCTACGGCATTCCGGAAGGCGACGCCTGTTCCGAGGATACGCCGACCTCGCCCATCAATCCCTATGGCATGTCCAAGCTCATGAGCGAGATCATGCTGCGCGATCTCGGCAGGGCCACACCGATGCGTCATGTCATCCTGCGCTATTTCAACGTGGCCGGATGCAATCCGGACGGCGAGATCGGCCAGTCGACGCCAAACGCCACGCTGCTCATCAAGGTGGCCAGCGAGGTGGCCATGGGTCGCCGCGAAAAGCTCTATGTGTTCGGCACCGACTATCCCACCCCGGACGGCACCGGGGTGCGCGACTACATCCACGTCGAGGATCTGGCCGACGCCCATCTCAAGGCCCTGGACTATCTGAGAGACGGCGGGGAATCCGTGACGCTGAACTGCGGTTACGGGCACGGCTACAGCGTGCGCGAGGTGATCGATGCCGTGGAACGGGTGGCCGGCCACGCCCTGCCCGTGGAAGAGGCGCCCCGCCGCCCCGGCGATCCGCCCACGCTCATCGCGCGTGCCGACCGCATTCAGGAGCTGCTGGGCTGGACGCCGAGGTTCGACGACCTCGACGAGATCGTGCGCACCTCGCTCGGATGGGAGAAGAAGATCGCAAGCGGCGAGGCCTACGGCGGCTGACCGGCATACTTCCAGCCACGAAACCCACGAAAAACAATAGCCACGGAAAACACGGAATCCTCTTCTATCCGTCATTCCGGACGGTGCGCAGCACCGATCCGGAATCCGCACTTCCGTCATTCCGGAAAGCGCGCAGCGCTTATCCGGAATCCAGGGAGGATTCGGACCACGTTGGGAAAATCAGCGTGATCTCTGGATTCCGGCTCGCGCTCCCCCGGCTCAAGGCCGGGGTCGCTTGGCCGGAATGACGAACAGAAGAAACCGCTTGGCAGGAATGGCTACCTCGCCCGTCATTCCGGACGGTGCGCAGCACCGATCCGGAATCCAGGGAAAGAACAGGCCCCCAGTGGCATGGATCGGCGTGGTTTCTGGATTCCGGCTCGCGCTCGCTCCGCTCGCTTGGCCGGAATGACGAAAGAGAGAAAACAGCCTGCCCGGGAAGACTGAACAATCACTGCTTTCCGTGGATTCAGTGGATTCCGTGGCTATCCTTCCAGCTTCTGAATTCTGAATTCTGGATTCCGGATTCTACTCAAACCCCGTAGAAATCCCGATACCACTCGACGAACTTCCGCACGCCCTCTTCCACGCTGGTGTCGGGCTTGTAGCCGGTATCGCGAACCAGATCGGAGACATCGGCATAGGTGTCCGGCACGTCGCCCGGCTGCAACGGCAGGAGATTCTTCTCCGCCTTCCTGCCCAGGCAGTCCTCGAGCACCTCGATGTAGTGCATCAGTTCGACCGGCTGGTTGTTGCCGATGTTGTAGAGCCGGTAAGGCGCCCTTGAGGTGGCGGAATCCGGCGCGTCACCGGACCAGTCGGGATTCGGTTCGGGAATGCGGTCGAGCACGCGAATCACACCCTCGACGATGTCGTCGATGTAGGTGAAGTCGCGCCGGTGCTTGCCGTAGTTGAAGACATCGATCGGCTCGCCGGCCAGGATCTTGCGCGTGAACAGGAACAGCGCCATGTCCGGGCGTCCCCAGGGTCCATAGACGGTGAAGAAGCGCAGACCGGTGGTCGGCAGGCCATAGAGGTGGCTGTAGGTGTGCGCCATGAGCTCGTTGGCCTTCTTGCTGGCGGCATAGAGGCTGACCGGATGATCCACATTGTCGTGCACCGAGAACGGCATCTTGGTGTTGGCGCCATAGACCGAGCTGCTGGATGCGAAGACGAGATGCTCGACGCCGTTGTGCCGGCACCCCTCGAGGATGTTCACGAAACCGACCAGATTGGTATCGACATAGGCGTGCGGATTCTCGAGCGAGTAGCGCACACCGGCCTGGGCTGCGAGATTGACCACGCGCTCGGGACGATGGGTCCGGAACACCTCCTCCATGGCCTCACGGTCCTCGATGCTCGCCCGGATGTCGGTGTACCCCGGATGAGACAGCGTGCGTGCGAGTCGGGCCTCCTTGAGCGCGACGTCGTAGTAATCGTTCAGATTGTCGACACCGATGACTTCGTCGCCGCGCTCGAGCAGCCTCAGGGCGAGCGCCGAGCCGATGAAACCGGCTGAACCCGTGATGAGTACCTTCATTGATTCGCTCCCGTTCAGTTATCAGGCCGTTGAAAAACTGCTGCGAAACCCGTCTGCGGTGTTGCGCGCTGCTCGCTCCCTCGCCTGTCTACATGATATGTCTCGGTCGCTGCGCTGCGTGCGCCTTGCATCCGGGCTTCTCGCGACCTTTTCAACAGCCTGTTACAGACGCCCATCGACCTGATCGGCGGGGAAAAGGTATTTCACGTCGAAGACCACTGCCTCCGGCTTGCCGAGCGCTCGAATGCCCTCGATGCCCAGCTCGCGAAAGCGGTCGTGCGCCACCGCCAGCACGATCGCGTCATAGGTGCCGGCAGGCGGCTGCTCGATCAGCTCGATGCCGTATTCCTTCCGGGCCTCGTCGGGATCGACCCAGGGATCGTGCACATCGACTTCGGCATGGTAGCTGCGCAGCTCCTCGATCACGTCGATGACGCGGGTGTTGCGCAGATCGGGGCAATTTTCCTTGAAGGCGAGGCCCAACACCAGGATGCGGGAGCCCGCCACCTGCAGGTATTTGCGTGTCATCAGCTTGAGCACGCGTTCGGCCACGTAGGCGCCCATGCTGTCGTTGATCCGGCGCCCGGACAGGATGACCTCGGGATGATAGCCGATCTCCTGCGCCTTGTAGGTGAGGTAGTAGGGATCGACCCCGATGCAGTGCCCCCCGACCAGTCCCGGCCGGAAGGGCAGGAAATTCCATTTGGTGCCGGCCGCCTTGAGTACCTCCTCGGTGTCGATGCCGAGCTTCTCGAAGATCAGCGCCAGCTCGTTGACCAGGGCGATGTTGAGGTCGCGCTGGGTGTTCTCGATCACCTTGGCCGCCTCGGCCACGCGGATGCTGCTGGCCTTGTAGGTACCCGCCTCGATGATCTCCCCATAGAGCGCATCGACGAAATCGGCCACTTCCGGCGTGGACCCCGAGGTCACCTTGAGGATGTTCGTGACCCTGTGTTCCTTGTCTCCCGGGTTGATGCGCTCCGGGCTGTAGCCGACGAAGAAGTCCTCGTTGTAGCGAAGACCGGACTCCGCTTCGATGATGGGTACGCAGACCTCCTCGGTCGCACCCGGAAACACGGTGGACTCGAAGATGGCGATATCCCCCCGCGAGATCACCTGGCCGATGGTGCGGCTGGCGCTCTCCAGCGGGCGCAGATCGGGGCGCTTGGCCCGATCGATCGGTGTCGGCACGGTGGCGATGTAGACGTTGCAGTCACGGATGGCGTCGATATCCGTGGTGAATTCCAGCTGTCCGGCCTGCGCGAGTTCCTCCTCGCTCACTTCCAGCGTGCTGTCCCGTCCACCCTGCAGCTCGGCCACGCGCGCCCGATCGATGTCGAAACCCACCGTCGGTCGACGCTTGCCGAATTCGACGGCCAGCGGCAGTCCCACGTAGCCCAGGCCGATGATGGCCGGCCTTGCCTGGTTCAGATCCAGCATCCTGATCTCCCTGAAATCATGTCGTCGATGTTACTGTTTTCCTTCTTCGGAAACCTGCCCGGTCCAGAGCGGCTCGACGCCTGCCGCCCGGATGGCCTCGAGGAAGGCCTCGTGGGCTTCAGCCTCGCTCGTGCTGGCGCGGATGACGCGCAGCGGCGGCTTGTCATCGACCCGATCGACCACTTCGTCCCCGGACTGCTGCGCGCCCGCCGACTCGGTCGCCTCCTCGCCCAGGAGCAGGGTGGCCTGTCCTCCCGTCATGGCGAGATAGACATCGGCCAGGATCTCGGCGTCGAGCAGGGCACCGTGCAGCTCGCGGCCGGAATTGTCGACATCATAGCGCTTGCACAGGGCATCGAGGCTGTTGCGCTGCCCCGGATGCAGCTTTCTGGCGAGCGCCAGCGTGTCGAGTATCCGGCAATGATCCTCGATCCGCCCCCGGTCACCGAGCATGGCGAGCTCGTGGTTCAGAAAGCCCACGTCGAAGGGCGCATTGTGGATGACCAGCTCGGCGCCCTCCACGAATGCGAGGAAGTCGTCGACGATATCGGCAAACCGGGGCTTGTCCTTCAGGAATTCGTTGGTGATGCCGTGGACCTCGATGGCGCCCTCGTCGATCTCGCGGTCCGGCTGCAGGTAGACGTGGAAGGTGCGCCTCGTATGACGCCGGTTGACCAGTTCGACGCAGCCGATCTCGATGATCCGGTGCCCCTCCCCGGGATCGAGACCGGTCGTCTCGGTATCCAGAACGATCTGTCTCAGCGTGCTCATGCCCTGAGTATCCCCTCCTCGCCCTCGAGCCGGCCGATCACCACGGCGCCGCAGGAATCGCTGAACACGTTGACGCTGGTCCGCATCATGTCCAGCACACGATCGACGGCAAGGATCAGGCCGATCGCCTCGGCAGGCAATCCGATGGCACCGAGTATGATCGTGATGGCCACCAGACTGGCAGCCGGGATGCCGGCCACGCCAATGGACGTCAGCAAGGCCACCAGCACCACCGTGAACTGCTGGGCGAACGTCAGCTCGAATCCGTAGGCCTGGGCGATGAAGAGCGCAGCCACGCATTCATAGAGGGCCGTGCCGTCCATGTTGACCGTGGCACCGAGCGGCAGCACGAAGCTCGTGGTCCGGTTCGAGACGCCGGCATTCTTCTCGACGCAGTCCATGGTGATCGGCAGGGTCGCCGAAGAAGAAGCCGTCGAGAACGCCGTGAGCAGCGCCGGCAGCATGGCCTTGTAGTGGCGCCATGCCGGAACGCGTGCCACGAGCAGAAGAATGAGCGGCAACGTGATGAAAAAGTGTACTCCGAGCGCGGCGACCACCGTGACGAAGAAACGCAGCAGCGGCGCGAAGGCATCGAACCCGGTGGTGGCCACGACCTTCGCCACCAGGGCGAAGACGCCGAGCGGGGCGAACCACATCACCCAGTCGGTCATGCGCATCATGACACGGAAGACGCCCTGCCAGAAGTGGTCCAGGCTCTCCCGGTAGGGGGATTCGATCCGGGTCATGAAGAATCCGAACAGCAGGCTGAAGAAGATGAGTCCGAGCATCTGGCCGTTGGCGGCCGCCTGGACGATGTTGGGCGGCACCATGCGCAGAAAGATGTCGACCACGTCCCCGGCATCCCGACCCTCGACCTTCTGCAGCGTCTCCGCCGGGACCGGATCGAGCCCGAGCGCCTCGTGTGCCGGACCGCCGTCGACGATGCCCGGCTGGAGCAGATTGACGAGCAAAAGTCCCGTGAGGATGGCCAGCAGGGAGGTCGTCAGGTAGTAGAGCAGCGTTCGCATGCCCATGCGGCCCAGGGCGTCGCTTTCGCCCATGCCCGCCATCCCCGTCACGATGGAGGCCATGATCAGGGGCACGATGAGCATCTTGAGGGCGTTCATGAACAGCGTGCCCAGAAAGGCATAGACATCCAGGATGCGGACGCCCAGCAGTTCGGACTCGGGAGAGGTCAGCGAGCCGGCCAGCAGGGCCAGGACGAGTGCAACGAGGATCTGCCAGTGGAGCGCCAGACGGGGCATGACTACTTGATCGCTTCCTCGTTGATGTCGATCTCTGCCCGGGCTCTCAGCGACTCGATGGCGGCCTCGAGTTCACGCTGTCCGGAAAGACGCGCCAGATTGCGTGCAAAGGCCGTGCGCCGGGCCGTATCGAGCTTGCCGGGATCGGCATCCTTCACGTTCTGGAGCACGATGACCTCGTAATCGCCGTTGGGCAGTTCGATACCGGCGTAGGAAGGTTTGCCGCCCGCCTGCCTCGGCATGCTGAAGACCCTGGACACCAGCTGGCGGTCGAGCTTGCCCTCGTCGCGACGGATGTAGTCCTCCTGCTTCACCTCCAGACCGAGTTCGCCGGCCGCCTTCTCGAGCGGCGTGCCCGCCTCGAGCATGGCCAGCAGCCTTTCGCCCAGTGCCTTCGCCTGCTCGCGCGCCTTTTTCTCCACCAGTTCCTTGCGAATTCGCGCCTTCACCTGATCGAACGGCATGGCCTGTGCCTTGCGGTGATCCACCACGCGCAGCACGACCACGCGGTCGGGTCCGATCTCGATGGGCAGGCTGTTGTTGCCCTGGGCCAGGACTTCCTCGCTGAATGCGGCTTCCAGCACCTCGGGATTGGCGGTCACGCCGCTGTCGGTGCCTTCCCGGGTGATCCAGTCGCTGGTGTGAATCTCGAGTCCCAGCGCGCTCGCCGTCGTCTCCAGGGTGTCGGGATGCTCGAAACTCAGATTGGCCAGTTCATCGGCCTTCTCGTAGAAGATCTTCTCGGCCTCGCTGCGGACCGCCTCGCGTTCGAGTTCGGGCTTGAGTGTTTCGAAGGACGGCGGTTCGACCTTGCGGATGTCCTCGACCCTGATCAGGTGATAGCCGAACTGGCTGCGCACGGGCTCGCTGACCTTCCCCTTCTCGAGCGAGAAGGCGGCCTTCTCGAAGGCAGGGTCCATGACGCCACGCCCGAAGTAACCCAGATCGCCGCCCTGCTGTGCGGATCCCGGATCCTGCGAGTACTTCTTTGCGGCCTCCTCGAAGCCGATCCTGCCCGACTCGATCTCCTGGCGGATCTCCTCGATGCGCTTGCGCGCGGCCTCTTCGTCGGCTTCCGAGGCGCCGGCGGGCACCTGGATCAGTATGTGACGCACCCGACGCTCTTCCTGGTTCGCGAGCACCTTGACCCGGTCCTCGTAGAGACGACGCACTTCGGCTTCGTCCGGTTCGAGCTCCCCGGCGATGCTGTCCACGTCGAGTTCGACCCAGGCCAGCTTCACCTTTTCGGGATCCTGGTATTCGCTCTTGTGTTTTTCGTACCAGTCACGGAGTTCCTCCTCCGTCACCTCGACCTGGTCGCGGAAGCGCTCCACCGGAATCGTCACATGGGCGAAGCGGCGCTGCTGGGCCTGCAGCCTCAGGCCCTGCTCGGTTTCCCAGGACGTCGCGATCGCCGAGCCGGTGATCGACCCGATGTACTGGTTGACGAGCAGACTCCGGCGAACCTGGGCCTCGAAAACGGCGGGTGTGAGTCCCTGGCGCTCGAGCACGGCCTCGTAGCGTTCCCGCGAGAACCTGCCGTCCTCCTGGAATTGGGGAATGGCATGGATGCGGCTGGCGAGATAGGCATCGCTGATGGCCATGCCGGCTTCCCTGGCGGCCTCTGCCACCAGCTCCTCCTTGATCATCCGTTCGAGCACCCGGCGACGAAACTCGGGCGTGTTGAACAGCGACGGCCGGAAACTGTCGCCCATCAGCGCGCGCATCTGGGCGAGCTGCTGCTGGATCGCCTGGCGATAGGCACGTTCACCGATCTCCACATCGTTGACCTTCGCCACATAGGTCCGGACATTGCGTTTCAGATAGGAATCGATGCCCCAGAGCGCGAAGGTGATGGAAATGCCGATGATGATGACCCAGGCCACGATCCCGGTGATGCGATCCCGAATCGCCTGCAGCATGCGATGACTCCCCTGGCTGGTTGACTGGACCGGAGAACCGGCCACATTACATGAAACGCGATGATACAAAAAAGGCGCCCTCGAAGGGGCGCCTTTTTCAGCGATTGGCGGAGTGGACGGGACTCGAACCCGCGACCCCCGGCGTGACAGGCCGGTATTCTAACCAGCTGAACTACCACTCCGAATCCTGGTGGGTGCTGCAGGGATCGAACCTGCGACCCTCGCCTTGTAAGGGCGATGCTCTCCCGGCTGAGCTAAGCACCCGGCAGGCAGCCGGATCAGTTTACGGCATCCTTGAGGGCTTTTCCAGCCTTGAAGGCCGGAGCCCGCGAAGCCTTGATCTCGATGGTCTCGCCGGTCCTCGGATTCCTTCCGGTACGAGCGGCACGCTCGCGCACCTCGAAGGTCCCGAAGCCGACCAGTGTCACCGAGTCACCGCGTTTGAGTGTCTCGGTGACGGTTTCCAGCACGGCGTCGACGGCACGCGCCGCGTCCGCCTTGCTCATGTTCGTCCTTTCGGCTACTGCGTCGATCAGTTCGGTCTTGTTCATCTGTGGCGAAACCCTCTTGGTTGTCCAACCCCGTTCGATCGTCAAAAGGCAACCCGCGTCGGGCTGACTTCTTCGGCGTTCCGGGGCCGGTGAGGAGGGCCCGCCGAAGACGGGGTTGCCTTTATACAGAGCCCCCCGAGGGGTGTCAAGGAAGCTGCCCGCAGGCGCGAAAAGGCGCAGACCATTCGCTGGCCTGCGCCTCTTCGTTCCGTTACCGTTCCGGCTTCAGTGGGCTCTCGCCGGCACTGCCTTGCCCTTGCCGCCCTTCTTCTTGCCGCTTTCCTTGACCTCGGGCTCCTCGTCATCGGACTTGACCCGCGGCTTGGGCATGTGCACCAGGGCGATCTCCAGCACTTCGTCGATCCACTTGACCGGACGGATATCCAGCTTCTCCTTGACGTTGCGCGGAATGTCGACGAGATCCTTCCTGTTCTCCTCGGGGATGATGACCGTGGAGATCCCGCCGCGATGCGCCGCCAGGAGCTTTTCCTTGAGCCCGCCGATGGGCAGCACCTCGCCGCGCAGGGTGATCTCGCCCGTCATGGCCACGTCGGCACGCACCGGGATCTCGGTCAGCGCCGAGACCAGCGCCGTGCACATGCCGATGCCCGCGCTGGGTCCGTCCTTGGGCGTCGCGCCCTCGGGCACGTGGATGTGGATGTCGTACTTCTCGTAGAAGTCCGGATCGATGTCGAGCATCTCGGCCCGGGAACGCACCACCGTGGTGGCCGCCTGGATGGACTCCTTCATCACGTCGCCGAGCTGTCCGGTGTGGGTCCAGCGCCCCTTGCCGGGGACCACGGCGGCCTCGATGGTGAGCAGCTCCCCGCCCACCTCGGTCCAGGCCAGGCCGGTCACCTGTCCGACCTGATCGCGATCCTCGACACGGCCGTAGCGGAACCGGCGCACGCCCAGGTACTTGTCCAGGTTGCGCGGCGTGATGTGCACCGGGCTGCGCTTGATCTCGCCGAGCAGCAGCCCCTTGACCACCTTGCGGCAGATCTTGGCGATCTCGCGTTCGAGGTTGCGCACGCCGGCTTCGCGCGTGTAGTAGCGCACGATGTCGCGCAGCGCCGACTCGCTGACCTTGATCTCCTCTTCGCTCAACCCGTTGGCCTTGATCTGCTTGGGCAGCAGATAGCGGCTGGCGATGTTGATCTTCTCGTCCTCGGTGTAGCCCGGGATGCGGATGACCTCCATGCGGTCGAGCAGCGGCCCCGGGATGTTCATCGAGTTGGCCGTGGCCACGAACATCACGTCGGAGAGATCGAAGTCGACCTCCAGGTAGTGATCGTTGAAGGCGTTGTTCTGCTCGGGGTCGAGGACCTCGAGCAGCGCCGAAGACGGATCACCGCGGAAGTCCATCGACATCTTGTCGATCTCGTCGAGCAGGAACAGCGGGTTGCGCACACCGACCTTGGCCAGGTTCTGGATGATCTTGCCCGGCAGGGAGCCGATGTAGGTCCTGCGGTGACCACGGATCTCTGCCTCGTCACGCACCCCGCCGAGCGACATGCGCACAAACTTCCGGTTGGTCGCCCGGGCGATCGAACGGCCGAGCGAGGTCTTGCCCACGCCGGGCGGCCCGACCAGGCAGAGGATCGGTCCCTTGAGCTTCTTCACGCGCTGCTGCACGGCCAGATATTCGAGGATCCGCTCCTTGACCTTCTCGAGCCCGTAGTGATCCTCGTCCAGTACCCGCTCCGCCAGCGCGATGTCGTGGCGGATCTTGGTGCGCTTCTTCCAGGGCACGCTGACCAGCCAGTCGATGTAGTTGCGCACCACCGTGGCCTCGGCCGACATGGGCGACATGAGCTTGAGCTTGTTGAGCTCGCTCATGGCCTTCTCCCTGGCCTCCTTGCTCATGCCCGCCGACTTGATCTTCTTCTCGAGCTCCTCGATCTCGTTGGGCGCATCCTCGAGCTCGCCGAGTTCCTTCTGAATGGCCTTCATCTGCTCGTTCAGATAGTACTCGCGCTGGCTCTTCTCCATCTGCTGCTTGACGCGGCCGCGGATGCGCTTCTCGATCTGGAGAATGTCGATCTCGCCCTCGATCAACGCCATCAGCTGCTCGAGGCGCTCGCGCACCGAGGACAGCTCGAGCAGCTTCTGCTTCTCCTCGAGCTTGAGCGACATGTGCGCGGCGATGGTGTCGGCCAGCCGGCTGGCGTCGTCGATGCCCGACAGCGAGGTCAGGATCTCGGGCGGCACCTTCTTGTTGAGCTTGACGTACTGGTCGAACAGCGACATCAGCGAGCGCATGAGGACTTCCACCTCGCGCTCGTTGCCGATCTCCTCGGCGACCGGCTCGACCTTCGCCGAGAAGTATTCCTCGGTCTCGACGAATTCGGCGATCCGGGCACGCTCGACGCCCTCGACCAGCACCTTGACGGTGCCGTCGGGCAGCTTCAGGAGCTGCAGGATGGTCGACAGGGTGCCGACCCGGTACATGTCGTCCGTGCCGGGATCGTCGACCTCGGCGCTCTTCTGGGCCACCAGCAGGATCTTCTTGTCCTTCTGCATGGCCAGCTCGAGCGCATGGATGGACTTCTCCCGCCCCACGAAGAGCGGGATGACCATATGCGGATACACCACCACGTCCCGCAGCGGCAGCACGGGTACCGAGGCGTGATCTCCGGAAATCTCGGGAGTGTTTTCGTGATGCTCCATGTGGAGTTACCTCTCTGATCTGATGCGTTTTCCGGCCTCCTGCCGGAATGGCTTCTGCCCGATATGGGGACGGACAGACGGTGTTTCAATCCCGACACGTGCAATGTTAAAGCAATTTGCGGGCCATCCGGTGTGATGGCAAGGCACTGAATCTGCCGGGAATTTCTGCGGCGATGGCGTCGGTCATGCGCAAGCGGGACCGCCGTCCGTGGACGACGGGAGCCGGAACCGTGGTGGTGACCGGTTCAGTCGGATGCGGCACGCTGCTCCGGCTCGGGAGTGTCGTAGACGATATAGGGCTTGGATTCGCCCGTGATGACGCTCTCGTCGATGACGACCTTGCTGACGTTCTCCATCGAGGGCAGGTCATACATGGTGTCGAGCAGTACGTGTTCCAGGATGGTGCGCAGGCCGCGGGCGCCCGTCTTGCGCTCCATGGCCTTGCGCGCCACGGCGCGCAGGGCGTCCTCGCGGAACTCGATCTCGACGCCTTCCATCTCGAACAGCTTGGCATACTGCTTGGTGATGGCGTTCTTGGGTTCCTTGAGGATGCGGACCAGGGCCTCCTCGTCGAGTTCCTCGAGCGTGGCCACCACCGGCAGACGCCCGACGAATTCCGGAATCAGGCCGAAGCGGATGAGATCCTCGGGTTCGACCTCGTGGAGGATCTCGCCGACGTTGCGGTTGTCCTCCTTGCTCTTGATCTCGGCGGAGAAGCCGATACCGCCCTTCTCGGAGCGCTCGCGGATGATCTTCTCGAGCCCCGCGAAGGCGCCGCCGCAGATGAAGAGAATGTTGCTGGTGTCGACCTGCAGGAACTCCTGCTGCGGATGCTTGCGCCCGCCCTGCGGCGGCACCGAGGCGACCGTGCCCTCGATGAGCTTGAGCAGGGCCTGCTGCACGCCCTCGCCGGACACGTCACGCGTAATCGACGGGTTGTCGGACTTGCGCGAGATCTTGTCGATCTCGTCGATGTAGACGATCCCCGTCTGCGCCTTCTCGACGTCGTAGTCGCACTTCTGCAGCAGCTTCTGGATGATGTTCTCGACGTCCTCGCCGACATAGCCGGCCTCGGTCAGCGTGGTGGCATCGGCGATGGTGAAGGGCACGTTGAGCAATCGCGCCAGCGTCTCGGCCAGCAGGGTCTTGCCGGAACCGGTGGGGCCGATGAGCAGGATGTTGCTCTTGGCCAGCTCGACGTCGTCCTTGTGACCGCGGGCCTCGAGGCGCTTGTAGTGGTTGTAGACGGCAACCGAGAGCACCTTCTTGGCGCGATCCTGCCCGATG
>JALVEM010000293.1 GCA_027030825.1 Thiohalobacter sp. | reverse complement strand
CCTCCTCGCAGATGGGCATCTCCACCCGATGGGCGCGGCCTAGGCGATGCACCTCGCGGGCGGTCTCGGCGCCTTCGATGACCTGGCCGATCTCCTCGGCGGCCTGGGCCCGCGTGCGTCCCTGTCCCAGCGCAAGCCCCAGCCGGCGGTTGCGCGACTGGTCGTCGGTGCTGGTCAGCACCAGGTCGCCCACCCCGGCCAGGCCCATGAAGGTCTCGCGCCGCCCGCCCATGGCGAGCCCCAGACGCATCATCTCGGCCAGCCCGCGGGTGATGAGAGCCGCCCGGGCATTGGCGCCGAAGCCCAGCCCGTCCGAGATGCCGGCGGCGATGGCCAGCACGTTCTTGACGGCACCGCCCAGCTCGACGCCGACCACGTCGTCGGTGGTGTAGGCGCGGAAGGTCTCGCCGTGCAGCAGGCCGGCGAAGTGCTCCGCCACCTGGGCGGATGCCGAGGCCACGGTGATGGCCGTGGGCAGGCCACGTGCCACCTCGGCGGCGAAGGTGGGCCCGGAGAGCACGGCGGGACGAGGGTCTTCACCGAGCACTTCGGCGGCCACCTGGTGCAGCAGCCGGCCGCTGGCCATCTCCAGCCCCTTGGTGCCCCAGCCGAGCCGCCTCGCGCCATCCAGGGCGGGCGCGACGCGCTCCAGCACCTCGCGGAAGGCATGGCTGGGCACCACCACGAGCAGGGTGTTGGCCGCCGCCACGGCCTGTGGCAGATCCGCGGTGGGCTCCAGACCCTCGGGGAAAACGATGTCCGGCAGATAGAACGGATTGCGGCGCTCGCACGCCATGACCGCCATCTCGTCGGGAAGGTGCCCCCACAGGGTCACGAGATGGCCGTTGCGGGCGAGGTGGATGGCGAGCGCCGTGCCCCAGGACCCCGCCCCCAGCACCGCAATCCGTTCGTTCATGGCGGCGCCGTCAGTGCGAGGGCTTCTCTTCCGGCGCGCCGGCCGCGCCCGCGGCCACCTGGGCCTCCACCTGCTGGATCTGCTGGGCGTAGAGGGCGTCGAAATTGATCGGCGCCAGCAGCAGCGGCGGAAAGCCGCCCTTCTGCACCAGGTCGGCGATCACCTCGCGCGCGAAGGGATAGATGGTGTTGGGGCAGAAGGCGCCCAGCATCGGCTTGAGTTCCTGTTCCGGAAAACCGGCCAGGGTGAAGATGCCCGCCTCCTGCACCTCGCAAAGATAGGCCGTCTTGTCGCCGAGCTTCGCGGTGACGGTCAGCGAGAGCACGACCTCGTAGGTGTTCGGATCCAGCGCCTTCGATTCGCTGGTGAGATTGAGGTTGACCTCGGGCTTCCACTCCATGCGGAAGACCTCGGGGCTGTTGGGCGTCTCGAAGGAGACGTCCTTGGTGTAGATCTTCTGGATGACGAACTGGCGCTCCCCCGAATTGGCGCCGCTGTTGTTCTCGGCCATGACTGGGTTCCTTCTTTACGTGGTCGGAAAAATTGGTGGCCGACAGTTTACCCCCCCGGCCGCCCGGTCACCAAGGCGGGATCATCCAGGCAGATGGGCGGTGACCCAGGAGATCAGCCCCTGCAGATTGGTGGCCCCGGAGGTGCGGGCGAGTTCCTGCCCGTGATGGAACAGGATCAGGGTGGGAATGCCGCGGATGCCGAGCTGCGCGGAGAGCTCGCGCTCGCGGTCGGTGTCCACCTTGGCCAGGCGCACGCGCGGCTCGAGCTGGCCGGCGGCCTGTGCGAAGACCGGCGCCATCATCTTGCAGGGCCCGCACCAGGCCGCCCAGAAATCGACCAGCAGGGGGATGTCGCTGCGGGTGGCGTGCTTCTCGAACCGTCCGGCATCAAGATCGATGGGCATCCCCGTGAACAGGGGCCTGTGGCACTTGCCGCATTTGGGTCCGGCGCCGAGCCTGTCGGCGGGAACGCGATTGACCGCATCACAGTGCGGGCAGACGATGTGCAGACCATGACTCATGAACCTTGCCTCCGAATGTTGTCATTGCCGGCCGTCGAACCCGACCGCCGCGAAAGGGGACATCGGGGTGAGGCAAGGATTTTTCAACAGCCTGCCAGCATCATGACTCCCCCTCGAAACCGATCTCTTCCTTCAGGATGGCATCGAGTTCCCCGCGCCATTCGAGCGCGTACATGTCGTCGCAGCCACCGATGTGGCGCTCGCCGATGAAGATCTGGGGCACCGTGGTGCGGCCGCTGCGGCGCTCCATCTCGGCGCGCAGGTCGGGATCGAGATCGACGCGGATCTCGCGAAAGGGCACGCCCTTGTTCGTCAGGAGTTGCTTCGCGCGGATGCAGTAGGGACAGAAGGGGGTGACATAGAGCAGCACGGACGAATCGGCCGGGGAATCCACCATGGGCGCCTCCTTCACTTGCGTTTCCTGCCCCGCGAGACCGGCAGGTTGGCGTTCTCCCAGGCCAGGATCCCGCCCTCCAGATTGTAGACGTCCTCGAACCCGGCCTTGCGCAGACGCGCTGCGGCCCGCTGCGAGCGGTGACCGCTGCGGCAATAGACCAGCAGCTTGCGGCCACGGTAAGGCTCCAGTTCGTCCAGGCGCTGCTCGAGCTGGCCCAGCGGGATGTGCAGGGCGTTGGGCAGCATGCCGGCTGCGACCTCCCTGTCCTCGCGCACGTCGAGCACCACGGCATCGTCGTGACTCATCAGCGCCGTGGCCTGCAGGGGTCCGACTTCCGGCACGCCATAGCGACGGCGCGTGAATTCGTGAACGACGAGCGCAACCAGGATCAGGACGAAGGCCGCCGACAGGGCCCAGTGCCGAAGGACGAATTCGAGAAATCTTTCCATGGAGATTCCGATCGGGGAACGGGAAGTGGCGGGTCGGTCGGCACGCGCACGCCGGCAGCCGCCCGGCGCGGCACGGGCCTGCATCACTTGCTGGAACAGAAGACCTCGCGCATCATGCCGATGAGGGCGAGGGTGCGTGCGTCCCCGACCCGGTAGAAGACGCGATTGGCGTCCTTGCGCGAGACCAGGATGCCCTTGTCGCGAAGAATGGCCAGATGCTGGGAGATGTTGCTCTGCGAAGTCCCGACGTGTTCGACGATCTCCTGCACGGAGACCTCGCGGTCGCCCAGCGTGCACAGGATCTTGAGCCGCAGGGGATGGGACATGGCCTTGAGCGAGCGGGAGGCGCGCTCGATGTCCTCTTCGTGGCTCAGCAGATCCTCGGTGGAACTCAGTGGCGTCTCCAGGCTCTTCATTTCTCCCTCGGCGGGTGCACAGCACAGCACGGTTTCGTCAGTCGACATGCGGCCCTTCCACGTCTGCCATTCATTATCTAAACATTATACAATAATAGAAACGGGAGCGTAATTGGCAACCTTTTTCGTGCAATCCGCTTTCCTTCCGCCCGCCGTATCCCATGGAAGGCGCCTGGCACAGGGGCGAGACCGGCCCCCGGCACCGCCGGAACCGACTTGCCGACGGCACGAATTCTGCCTGCATCATCCGGAAAACCGCATACAGGAGCCCTAACACGCATGTCGGACGCCCCCAAGCCCATGGTCCTGATCGTCCTCGACGGCTGGGGACATCGGGAAGACACCGAATGGAACGCCATCGCCGCGGCCCGCAAGCCGGTCTGGGACCGCTTGTGGTCCCGCTGTCCGCACACCCTGATCCGAACCTCCGGCGCCTCCGTCGGCCTGCCCGGCGACCAGATGGGCAATTCCGAGGTCGGGCATCTCAACCTCGGTGCCGGGCGGGTGGTGTATCAGGAATTCACGCGGGTCAGCCGCGCCATCAAGACCGGCTCCTTCTTCACCAACCAGACGCTGACCGACGCCGTGGACCAGGCGCGCGAGGCCGGCCGCGCCGTGCACATCCTGGGACTGCTCTCCCCCGGCGGGGTGCACAGCCACGAGGACCACATCCACGCCATGGCCGAGCTGGCCGTCCGGCGGGGCGCCGAGAAGGTCTATCTGCACGCCTTTCTCGACGGCCGGGACACGCCGCCCAGGAGCGCCGAGGCCTCGCTGCAGAAGATGGAAGCGAAATTCCGCGCACTCGGCGGCGGCCGCATCGCCTCCATCATCGGCCGCTACTACGCCATGGACCGCGACCACCGCTGGCCCCGGATCCAGGCGGCCTACGAACTCATGACCCGGGGCAAGGCGGCCTTCCGGGCACCGGACGCGCTCACCGGACTGGCGCAGGCCTACGCCCGCGGGGAGTCCGACGAATTCGTCCAGGCCACCGCCATCGTGCCCGATGGCGAGGCCCCGGTGCGCATGGAAGACGGTGACGTGGTCGTGTTCATGAACTACCGCTCCGACCGCGCGCGCCAGATCACCCGGGCCTTCATCGAGGAGGACTTCGAGGGTTTCGAGCGCACTGCCCATCCCCGGCTCGGCCGGTTCGTGAGCCTCACCGAATACAATGCGGAATTCCCCATTCCGGTGGCCTTCCCGCCCGAGCGGCTGGTCAATACGCTGGGCGAGTATCTCTCGCATCTGGGCCGCCGCCAGCTGCGCCTGGCCGAGACCGAGAAGTACGCCCACGTGACCTTCTTCTTCAACGGCGGACGCGAGGAACCCTTCGAATTCGAGGACCGCATCCTGGTGCCCTCGCCCATGGTCGCCACCTACGACCAGCAGCCGGAGATGAGCGCACCCGAAGTCACGGACCGGCTGGTGGAGGCCATCGAGGGCGGCGAGTACGACCTGATCGTCACCAACTACGCCAATCCCGACATGGTCGGCCACACCGGCAACTTCGAGGCGGCCGTGAAGGCCATCGAGGCGCTGGACGCCTGTCTGGGACGGGTGTCGGAGGCGCTGGCGAAGGTGGGCGGCGAGATGCTGGTCACGGCCGATCACGGCAATGCCGAGAAGATGCGCGACGAGGCCACAGGACAGCCGCATACCGCGCATACCACGGACCGGGTGCCGCTGCTCTACGTGGGCCGCCCGGCGCAGCTGGCCGACACCGGCGCCCTGTGCGACATCGCGCCGACCCTGCTCCATCTCATGGGGCTGGAGCCGCCGGACGAGATGACCGGCACCAGCCTGGTCACGCTGCTGGATTCACCGGTCGCCGTGGCCTGACGATGCGGTGGCTCGCGGCCGGTCTGTATCTGATCACCCACAGCCTCGTCGCCGCGCCGGCGGCCACACCGGATCAGACCCGGCAGGCGCTCGATCAGGTCACCCGGCGCATCGCCCGCATTCAGGCGAGCCTCGCCGAACACCGGCAGAGGGAATCCGCCCTGGCTGCCAGGCTGGCCGAGACGGACAAGCGTGCGGCCGCCCTGCGCACCGAACTGGAGCAGCTGGATGCCTCCCTGGCCCGGGAGCAGACCCGGCTGAAAGCGCTCCGCGAACGGCATCGGGAAGCGACCCGCGCGCTGGAGGCGCAGCGCCGCCGGCTGCTCGACCAGCTCCGCAGCGCCTGGCAGCTCGGGCGCCAGGCCCCGGTGAAGCTGCTGCTCAACCAGACCGAACCCGCCTCGCTGGGCCGCGCCCTGGTCTATTACCGCTATCTCAACCAGGCGCGCACCGAACGCATCCATGCGTGGCAGGAAAGCCGCGACCGGCTGGCCGAGCTGCACCGCTCGGTCGAGGCCTCGTTGGCGGAACTGGAAGCACTGCGTGCCGACAAGCGCCGGGCTCTCGAGCGCCTGCAGGCCGAGGAATCCCGCCGGAAACGACTCCTCGCCAGCATCCGGGAGACGATCCGGGGCGAGGATGCGCGTCTGGCCAGGCTGCAGTCCGACCGGGCCCGGCTGGAGAAGCTGCTCCGCTCCCTGCGCGAGGCCCTCGCCGACATCCGGCAGCTGGATCGCAACTACCGGCCATTGCGCGCCCTGCGCGGCAGGCTGCCGTGGCCGGTCGGGGGCCGACTCCGCCACGCCTTCGGCGAATCGCGACTGGGCGGTCGCAGTCGCTGGCGAGGCGTGCTGATCGCCGCCCCCGAGGGACGGCCGGTACGGGCGATCCACCACGGCCGCGTCGTGTTCGCGGACTGGCTGCGCGGCTTCGGCCTGCTGCTGATCCTGGATCACGGCGACGGCTTCATGAGCCTGTACGGCAGAAACGCGAGCCTGTATCGCGACGTGGGCGACTGGGTGGAGGCCGGCGACCGGATCGCCACGGTGGGCGACACCGGCATCGGCGGCGAACCCGGTCTCTATTTCGAACTGCGCCACAAGGGTCGCCCGCTGGATCCGGTCGGCTGGCTGGACCGCAGGGGCGCCTCACGGCTGGCCCGCGGGACTGGCGAGCCCTGATACCCTTGTGCTATGTTGCTGCTCAGCATGAAATTTTTCTTCTGACAGGATCTTTCGACAAAACGGAATCCGCATGAAATTCACCAAGCAGAACGTGAGCCTGATCTTCACGGGCGCCTTCATCGGTCTGGCGCTGAGCCTGGGCCAGGGCGTGTTCGCCGACCGCAAGCCCGATGGCACGTCCGAGCGCGGGGCGAGCCTGCCGCTCGAGGAACTGCGCGTGTTCTCGGACGTGTACGCCCGCGTCAAGAGCGACTATGTCGAGCCCGTCGACGACCGGGAACTGGTGGAGAACGCCATCCGCGGGATGGTCACCGGGCTCGATCCGCATTCCGCCTATCTTGATCCCGATGAATTCAAGGAACTCCGCGTCGGCACCAGCGGCGAGTTCGGCGGCCTCGGCATCGAGGTCGGCATGGAAAACGGTTTCATCAAGGTGATCGCGCCGATCGACGACACCCCGGCACAGCGCGCCGGCATCAAGGCGGGCGACCTCATCATCAAGCTCGACGACAAGCCCGTGAAGGGCATGACGCTCACCGAGGCGGTGAAGATCATGCGCGGCAAGCCGGGCACGAAGATCACCCTCACCATCGTGCGCGAAGGCGAGGAGAAGCCGCTCAGGATCACGATCACCCGCGACATCATCCGGGTCAAGAGCGTGCGCCAGCGGATGCTCGAGGACGGCTTCGGCTACGTCCGCATCTCCACCTTCCAGTCCCGCACCGGCGATGCACTGCACCAGGCCATCGAGCGCCTGCGCAAGGAGGCCGGCGGGAAACTGAAGGGCCTGGTGCTGGACCTGCGCAACAATCCGGGAGGCGTGCTCAATGCCGCGGTGGCCGTCTCCGACGCCTTCCTGCGCAAGGGCCTGATCGTCTACACCGAAGGACGCGTCGAGGATTCCCGGCTGCGCTTCAATGCCACCCCGGACGACGTGCTCGACGGGGCGCCCCTGGTGGTGCTGGTCAACCAGGGTTCGGCCTCCGCCTCCGAGATCGTGGCCGGCGCGCTCCAGGACCATCACCGGGCCATCATCATGGGACAGCAGACCTTCGGCAAGGGTTCGGTCCAGACCATCATCCCGCTGGGCAACGGCGCCGCACTCAAGCTCACCACGGCCCGCTACTACACGCCGTCCGGCCGCTCGATCCAGGCCGAGGGCATCCGGCCCGACATCGAGCTGCCCAACGTCAGGATCGCCGAAGTGGAAATGCCAGTCGAGCCGATCAAGGAGAAGGATCTCTCCCACCATCTCGAGAATGGCCAGGCGAAGTCCGGCAAGCCGGCAGAAGAAGAGGGCGGTGAGGAGAAGAAACCTTTCTCCGGCGCCGAGCTGGCCAAGAAGGACTACCAGCTGCACGAGGCGCTGAACATGCTGCGCGGCCTGGCCCTGTTGCGGGAGCAGACGGAGTGATCGCCGCGGGGAAGCCGGTGCGCACGATCGCGCGTCTCCTGTGCTTCCTCGCGACCTGGCTGGCAGGCCCCGTATCGGCTCCGGCAACGCCGCAGATCGCCATCGTCATCGACGACATGGGCCGCAGTCTGGCGGCCGGTCGCCGGGTGATCGCCCTGCCGGGGCCGGTGGCCTGCGCCTTCCTGCCCCACGCGCCCCACACGCGTCGCCTCGCCGAACAGGCCCATGCCGCCGGCAAGGAGGTGATGCTGCATCTGCCCATGCAGTCGATGGCCGGACGGCCGCTGGATGCCGGCGGCCTGACGCTGGACATGACCCGCACGGCCTTCCTGCGCACGCTCGACGAGGATCTGGCGCGCGTCCCGCACGTGGTGGGCGTGAACAACCACATGGGCAGCCTGCTCACGCGGCACCCTGGGCACATGACCTGGCTCATGCAGGCGTTGCGGGATCGCGGCCTGTTCTTCGTCGACAGCCGCACCACACACCACACCGTGGCACGCAGGATCGCTTTCGAGCAGCGGCTGCCCAGCCGACGGCGCGACGTGTTCCTGGATCCGGAACCCGGCAATGCCTCCCTGCAGCGTGAATTCCGTCGCCTGCTGGCGATTGCCCGCGAGAAGGGCAGCGCACTGGCCATCGGCCATCCCTATCCCGAGACGCTCGCATTCCTGGAACGAACACTTCCTGAACTGGCCGGGACTGGCGTTACGCTGGTCCCCGTCGGTACACTCATCGCACGACAACAGGAGAAGGATGCACTATGGCGACTGTCCTCGTCCCACTGGCCCAGGGTTGCGAAGAACTCGAGGCCATCACCATCGTCGACCTGCTGCGCCGGGCCGGTATCGAGGTGATCACGGCCGGCCTCGAGCCGGGCCCCGTGCGGGCTTCCAGAGGCACGGTGATCGTCCCCGACACCACGATCGACGAGGTGGCGGACCGCGATTTCGACATGGTGGTGCTGCCCGGCGGGCTGCCGGGCGCCGACCATCTGGACCGGGATCCGCGCATCCGCGAGATCCTTAGGAGACATGCAGCCAGCGGTCATTACGTGGGCGCCATCTGCGCCGCACCCCGGGTCCTGGCCCATGCCGGCCTGCTGGAGGGGCGCCGCGCCACCAGCTATCCGGGGGTGCTGGAGGCCGAATCGGTGCCCGGCATGCAGCTCGAGACGGCACCGGTGGTGCAGGACGGCAAGGTGGTGACCTCGCGCGGGCCGGGCACAGCCATGGATTTCGCGCTCAAGCTGATCGAGCTTCTGGCCGGTCGCGAGAAACGGGACGAAGTGGAAAAAGCGCTGCAGCGGCCTGCCTGTTGATTCCGGCAGGCTGTTGAAAATGTCGCGAGAAGCCCGGCTGCAAGGCGCACGTAGCGCAGCGACCGAGACATGTCAAACAGATAGGCGAGGGAGCGAGCAGCGCGCAACACCGCAGACGGGTTTCGCAGCAGTTTTTCAACGGCCTGCTAGTTTTTCAGGAACAACAGCCAGAACACCCAGGCCAGGGTGAGCGCTATGGCGAGATGATGCAGGTGAACGAAAAGACGGGATCGAAAGCTGAGCGTTTCGGTACTCGACTCTGACCTCGCATTCTTCGGCATCGCATGCTCCATGTCGGAAGGTTCCGCCCTCGACCGGGACCCTGAAATCCTTCCATCGAGCCCGGTCACGGCAATACGCGTTTTCGTTACCCGCACATTACACGCCTCGCCTGCAGGGTCAAGTGATCTGGATCAAGGAAGCCCGAGCGGCCGTTCTTCAACCTGCCTCGAAGATCCCTATACGGAGAGTCCGAGTGCGCTGCCGATTCCGACGCTGCCCCTTCCATGCCTTCTGCTCTCCCGCACCCATGCTCTGCATCCTGCTCCAGTACGCCGCCCTCATCGGTGTTCTGGCCTGGATCGGCTATCTTTTCCTGAGCGACTGAGCCGAACTACAGATCGGCC
>JALVEM010000292.1 GCA_027030825.1 Thiohalobacter sp. | reverse complement strand
CCACGGCGCCGGCCCGTGGACCACGGCTCGCGCACTGCCCGCACCACGGCACGCTGCACTCACTCCGGCCCTTGAGCGTCTACCTCCTTGGCACTCCTGCCCAAAATTAGAACTCGATCGCCCTGCAGCTGACCGTAGATCACTTTTGGGCAGCCGAAGGGGTGGGCGGAGCGAGGGCCTGGGCGATCCAGTCGAAGATGCGTAGGGAGGGAGGTGGGATGGCCTGCAGCAGGCGTTGGGCGGTCATGGGATGGCGACGGCGTATTCTTCGGATCTCGGCGATGCCGATGGTCAGGTAGGAGCGCCGGGGGCCCTTGCGTCGGTCGGGCAGACGCAGCGAAGGACGCTTGCGGGCCGCCTGCACCCCGGCGGCATACCAGAGGCAGAGCGCCAGGCCTACCAGGCGCGTGAAGCGAGCCAGGTGCTCGGGGTTGCGAAACTGCGTCCAGTAGAGCTTGACGCCGAAGCGGCAGCCCTTCTGGTCGCGAATCTGCTCCTCGATGGCCATCCGCCGGTCGTAGTAGGCCACGATGCGCTCGACGGGCTCCTGCAGGCTGGTGGCCAGCCACCAGGGCTCCTTGGCCCCCTTGGACCAGAGCCCCACCACGCGCACCGTCACCTTCGCCTCCCGGTGCAACTCGACGTGGCCCAGGTCGAGCACCTGGCCGCGCCGCAGACCCAGCCGCTTGAGCGGCATGCTCTGCCCCAGCGCCTCGCTGTGCACCGTCACGTCGTCCATCAGGCGCACCACGAAGTCCATGCGCAGCGACTGCAGCAGCGACAGCCACGAAACGCGCCGAAAGCCTCGGTCACAGAGCAGCACTGCTTGCAGCCCGGCCCGGTGCACCGTGGCGGCCAGCAGGCGCACGAAGGTGTTCTCCCGAGCGTTCTGCGAGCGGGGCATCTGCTGCCGGTCGAACGCTTCGGCCTGCACGACGATGGCCCGTCGGTCGACCACCACCGAGGCCAGCAGCATGCGCAGCGGCGGGTGCCACTCGGTCCAGTCGATGGCGATGAGCAGCCGCGGGCCCAGCCGCTTGCCCAGCAGCCCCAAGAGCTGCTCTTGCAGCGCCAGCCAGTCGATGCGCGGGTTGCGCAGGGCGCGGTAGAGGCGGTTGAGTGCGCTGTCGAGCCGGATGTCGAGCCATGCGGCCAGCTCGGCGGCGATGCGCAACGTGCGGGCCGTGCCCGCTTCGGCGATGGCCGCCACCAGCAGCGCCAGCGTCTTCTGCTGGGAGCGACGCAACGGCTTTAGCAACTCGGCGAGCACGGGGTATGCTTTGAATGGCTGCACGGGGGCCCTCCTTTCTTTGGGCTAAAGCAATGAGATCAGCCCTCGTGCAGCCGTTCAACCTCCGCCCGGCCCCTGCTGGCGGCCCCCATCGCAGGGCCATCGCAACGTCGTCAGGCCGGCCGGTGCTGCTCGAAGAAGGAAGTCGGTGGGCACCGGGTCGGCGGACCGCAGACTGGCGGAGCGCGGGCAAGCGGCCTGCGGCTACCGCCTGGGATGCAGCAGCCGGTAGAGGCTGGCGGCCAGGTGGTCGAAGCGGTCGGCGGGCTGGGCGAGGCGCTCGGCGGGCAGCAGGCCGAGGTCGGCGACGAGCAGCAGGGCCATGCGGGCCTCGCGGGCCGAGCCCAGGGCGGTGGCGAGCCGCTCGCGGCGGTGGCCTGCGCGCAGGCCCTGGGCCTCGGCGACGTTGAGGGCGGCGCTGGTGGCGGCGCGCCGGAGCTGGCGGGACAGATCCCGGTCGACGCGGTCCAGGGCGGGCAGCAGCGGCGCGAGGGCCTGGCAGGCCTGTCGGGCGAGCCGCTCGACGCGCAGCGGGGCGGGCGAAGGGGCGGGGCGTGCTGGCTGATTCATCTCGCTTTCCTCCGTCGGCGGGAGCCGGCCGGGGACGCGGCGCCGGCCCCTCACCCCCCGGTCGGGGTCGGCGACGGGGCCCCGGCCGCTGCCGAGGAACGCCGCGCTGCCGACCACACTCGGCCCGCCCCGAGCCCGCGCACGGGCGACAGCGCCCAGCCGACAGCGCACGGCGGACGGCGGACCGCGGACCGCGGCCGGCGGACTACGGACTCGCGGACTGCGGACGGGCGGCCAGCGGATTGCGTGTCGCTGGCCCCGGACTGCGGCCCGCGGCCGGGCGGCCTCGCGGACTGCGGACCACGGATCCCGGGTCGCGGCCCTGCGTCCCGCGGCCGGCGGCTCGGCGGCGCGGCGGTGCCCGGCCCGGAAACGACCCGGGGTCGCGAAAAGTGGAGTGATTCCAGCCGATCGAGGCCCACCGCGCGCCCCGCGGCCGGGCGGCCTCGCGGACCGCGGACCTGCGGAACCCGGACTGCGGCCCGCGGACTGCGGATCGCGGACCGGCGGATGACGGACCCACGGCGAGCGGACCCCCGGAGCCGACCCACTATCGAACGATCCCTCTGCCGTCCCCGCTCGCCGTCACGAACCTTGCGACCTTGCGACCGCCCCGGCCCCTATCCCCTCGCAATCCTTCGGGCCAAAGTGATAGGCGGTCAGGGATTGGTGCGCGGTTTCCGCG
>JALVEM010000291.1 GCA_027030825.1 Thiohalobacter sp. | reverse complement strand
GCGATACTCACCGAGAAATCTCTCAGGAACAAGAACTTTGGCGTCATCATGGACGAGGCGCACAACTCCCAAACCGGCAGCACCGCCGGCAAGTTGCGTCAGGCGTTGGCACTGGATTCCAGCGAGGAACTGGCCAGCTTGACGCCGGACGAGCTGCTGGAAAAGCTGCAAAGCGTGCGCGGCCTGCCGCAGAACGTCAGCCACTTTGCCTTCACCGCGACGCCCAAGCACGCGACCTTGATGCTGTTCGGCCGGCTCCTCGACCCATCGAGCCCGGCTTCCAAGGAGAATCCGCCGGTACCTTTCCACCTGTACACCATGCAGCAGGCCATCGAGGAAGGCTTCATCCTGGACGTGTTGCAGAACTACGCCTCCTACAAGATGGCGCTGCGCATCGGCGAGACCTTCGTCAAGCAGAACCAACGGGTCGATACCAGGTACGCCAAGCGTGCCCTGGCGCGGTGGCTGTCTCTGCATCCCACCAACATCGCGCAGAAGGTGGAGCTGATCATCGAGCACTTCCGCAAGAATGTGGCGCACCTGCTGGGTCATCAGGCCAAGGCCATGGTGGTCACCTCCTCACGGGCGGCGGCAGTCAAGTACAAGCTGGCTTTCGACCGCTACGTGGAGAAGAAGGGCTACCAGAACATCCGTTCCCTGGTGGCCTTTTCCGGGCAGATTCTTGGCAAGGAAATCAACGATGACCTGAATCATTACCCGGACGAAGAGAGCTTCACCGAGGAGAACATGAACCCGGGCGCCCGTGGCCGGGATCTGCGCAAGGTGTTCGACACGCCGGAATACCAGGTCATGCTGGTGGCAAACAAGTTCCAGACCGGCTTCGACCAGCCCAAGCTGGTGGCCATGTACCTGGACAAGAAGGTATCCGGCGTGGAGGCGGTGCAAACTCTCTCCCGCCTCAACCGTACCTATCCCGGAAAGGACAAGACCTTCGTGATCGATTTCGCGAACGATCCCGAGCAGATCGTCGCCGCCTTTCACACCTACTACAAGAACGCCCGTATCGCCGACATACAGGACCCCAACGTCGTTTACGACATGAAGGCGCGCCTGGACGACATGGGCATCTACGATGCGGAAGAGGTGCGCCAGTTCGGCATCGCCATCACCGACCCCCATGTCACCCACCAGCAACTCTATCAGCTCACCCAGGCGGCCGCCGACCGTTTCAACGGCCGCATGAAGATGCTCAACGACGCCATCGAAGTGTGCGAGAGGGAATACCTGATGGCCCGTGAGAAAGGCGACGAGGCCGGGGCGGAAAAGGCCGAGGCGCGACGCTCGGAGCATACCCGTGCCCGGGACGAGCTGCTGGTGTTCAGCCAGGGGTTGGGAAAGTTCGTTCGCACCTATGAGTACGTGGCCCAACTCGTGGAGTTTGGCGATCCCCAAATCGAGGCCTTCGCCGCCTTTGCCAGGTTGCTGCGAAAGCGGCTCAAGGGCATGACGCCCGAACAGGTCGATCTTTCCGGGCTGGTGCTTTCCCATTACCGCCTGACCCCCCAGCAGACGAAATGGGAAGTCCGGGAAGAAGGTGGCCCCCTGAAGCCCATCGGCGGCGATCTGCGTGAAGGCAGAGACCGGGAACGCACCTACCTGCGGGACCTTATCGAGCGCCTTAACGACGCCTTTGGCAAGGAGATCACCGACAAGGACAAGGTGGCTTTTGCCGTACACATCAGCGAGAAACTTCGGGGCAACGAGACGGTGATGGCCCAGGTGCGCAACAACCCCAGGGAGCAGGCCATGCGCGCCGACTTGCCGGGGGCGGCGACCAAGGCCATCGTCGAGGCCATGTCCTCTCACTCCGCCTTGTCGAAAAGGCTGCTGTCGGATGAAACCACCCGGGACATTTTCCTTTCGGTCATCTACGAGATGCTGAAGAAGGATGTCGCGGGGGATCTATTGTCCGAGGTCCGAGGTGATCGGTAATGCACGACCTTCTGCAACTGGAGCAGATACGCCCCATCGGCATGCGGGGTGATGGGGGTCAGATTCTGATTCTGGCCGAAAACACGGCGCCGCCCCCGGTACGTTGCGAAAAGTGCGGCCATGCGCCTTTGTACAAGCATGGGAAGCGGCGATACACCTACGCGGACACCCCGATCCATGGCAAGCCGGTCAAAGTGGAAATCGAAACCCGGCGTTACCGTTGCAAGGCCTGCGGCACCGTCGTTACGCTGAGCAGTCCGTCATTGGACGACAAGCGCGTGGCAACCCGGCGTCTGGTTCAGTATGTCCAGGACCGTTGCTTTGAAACGACCTTCACATGGATCTCAAAGGAAGTCGGCCTGGCCCTGAACACGGTCAAAGGCATCACCCAGGATTACGCGGCACATCTGGAAGAATTGGTGGAACTGGAAACACCGAGACTGCTAGGCATGGATGAGCTGCATATTCTGGATAAGCCAAGATGCGTCTTGGTCAACCTGGAAATGCGATCCCTGTTCGAGATGCTGGCGTCTCGCACCAAGGCGCACCTGACCGACTGTTTCCAGAAACTCAAGGACAGGGATCGTATCGAATGGGTCGT
>JALVEM010000290.1 GCA_027030825.1 Thiohalobacter sp. | reverse complement strand
AAAAGAAACTTTTTTCACAACTCGTTGAAAATCAAGGGGAACTTTTCCCTTTTTCGACTTGACTCCCCATCGGGGCTGGCCTAGACTGCCCGGGCGGCCGAGGGGGCTGCGTGAACGGTGACGCCGACGGATGCTGGAAAACTACCTCCCCATTCTGGTCTTTCTCGCCATCGGGTTCTTCGTCGGCATCGGCGCCATTGCCGCCGGCTTCGTCATGGGGCCGCACCGGCCCGACCAGGAAAAGCTCTCGCCCTACGAGTGCGGTTTCGAGGCCTTCGAGGACGCACGAATGAAGTTCGACGTGCGCTACTACCTGGTCGCCATCCTGTTCATCATCTTCGATCTCGAGATCGCCTTCCTCTTTCCCTGGGGGGTGGTGCTGCGCGAGATCGGCCTGTTCGGCTTTTTCGCCATGGTGGTCTTCCTCGGCATCCTCGTCGTCGGCTTCGCCTACGAATGGAAAAAGGGCGCGCTGGAATGGGAATGAGCAGGTGCCGGCCGGCTTCGACAAGGGGATGCGAACGTCCGCTGCACTTCGCCGTGCGGATGGCGAACGAAGCGTACTCTGATGCAATGACGCGGGGTCGTTGAGCGATGGGCATCGAAGGCATACTTCAGGAAGGCTACATTACCACCACGGCCGACAAGCTCATCAACTGGGCGCGCACCGGCTCGCTCTGGCCCATGACCTTCGGTCTGGCCTGCTGCGCGGTGGAGATGATGCAGGCCGGCGCCTCCCGTTACGACCTGGACCGCTTCGGGGTCGTGTTCCGGCCCAGCCCCCGCCAGTCGGACGTGATGATCGTCGCCGGCACCCTGTGCAACAAGATGGCGCCGGCCCTGCGCAAGGTCTACGACCAGATGGCCGAGCCGCGCTGGGTGATCTCCATGGGGTCCTGCGCCAACGGCGGCGGCTACTACCACTATTCCTATTCGGTGGTGCGCGGCTGCGACCGCATCGTGCCGGTGGACATCTATGTGCCGGGCTGTCCGCCCACGGCCGAGGCCCTGCTCTACGGCATCATCCAGCTTCAGAACAAGATCCGCCGCACCCACACCATCGCGCGCTGACCGGGGACGCCGCCGTGAGCCGAATCGAGGAACTGCACGCTGTCATCGAGGAAGATTTCGCCGATCGCATCATCGATGCCCATGTGCGCCTCGGCGAGCTGACGCTCGAGGTGGCGCCCGGGCAGCTGCTGTCGGTCTGCGAGGATCTGAAGCGTCATCCCGAGTGCCGTTTCCAGATGCTGATCGATCTCTGCGGCGTCGACTACAAGGGCTATGGCGAGGCCGAGTGGGACACGCGCCGGGCCACCGGCACCGGCTTCTCGCGGGCCGTGCACCCGCTGACCGCGGCCTACCTGCGCCGGCAGGAGCGTCTCGACCTCTCCATCGAGAACGCCGGCGCCGAGGCACGCCGCTTCGCGGTCGTCTACCATCTGCTTTCCATCCGCAACAACCAGCGCATTCGCCTGCGCTGCTTCGCGGAGAACGACGAGATGCCGATCGTGCCTTCCGTGGTCGACATCTGGAATTCGGCCAACTGGTACGAGCGCGAGGCCTTCGATCTCTTCGGCATCGTCTTCGACGGCCATCCCGATCTGCGCCGCATCCTGACCGACTACGGTTTCATCGGCCACCCGTTCCGCAAGGACTTCCCGCTCTCGGGCAATGTCGAGGTGCGTTACGATCCCGAGGCCGGGCGCGTGGTCTACGAGCCGGTGCAGATCGAGCCCCGGGTACTGGTGCCCCGCGTGATCCGCGAGGCGCCCCATTGCCGACCGTCGGCGGATGAGCAGGGGAAGGAGGGCTGAGATGCCGGACATTCGCAGCTTCACCCTGAACTTCGGTCCCCAGCATCCGGCCGCCCACGGCGTGCTGCGGCTCATCCTGGAGATGGACGGCGAGGTCATCGTGCGCGCCGACCCGCACATCGGCCTGCTGCACCGCGCCACCGAGAAGCTGGCCGAGAGCAAGCCGTACAACCAGTCCATCGGCTACATGGACCGGCTCGACTACGTCTCCATGATGTGCAACGAGCACGGCTATGTGCTCGCCATCGAGAAGCTGCTCGGCATCGAGGTGCCTCTCCGTGCCCAGTACATCCGGGTGATGTTCGACGAGATCACCCGCATCCTCAATCACCTGCTGTGGATCGGGGCCCATGCGCTGGACATCGGCGCCATGACGATGTTCCTCTACGCCTTCCGCGAGCGCGAGGACCTGATCGACGCCTACGAGGCCGTCTCCGGCGCGAGGCTGCACGCCACCTATTATCGTGTCGGCGGCGTCTATCGCGACCTGCCCGACAGCATGCCGAAGTACCAGCCTTCGAAGTGGCACGACGCGAAGGACGTCGAACGCCTGAACCGCAACCGCCAGGGTTCGCTGCTCGACTTCCTCGAGGATTTCACCGAGCGTTTTCCGGAAAAGGTCGACGAGTACGAAACCCTGCTGACCGACAACCGCATCTGGAAGCAGCGCACCGTCGGCATCGGCGTGGTCTCGCCGGAACGCGCCATGCAGCTCGGCTTCACCGGTCCCATGCTGCGC
>JALVEM010000289.1 GCA_027030825.1 Thiohalobacter sp. | reverse complement strand
CCGAGGTAAGCACCTGATCCAGCCGCTCGCGATCGGGCCAGACCTCGGCGCAGCGCTCGGCCAGCTTCTCCATGGTGCGGGCCAGCATCCGTTCCAGCGCCTCGCGCTGGCGCTGCACGCTCTCGCGGAAACCGGGCAGGGCGTTGCCGGGCACGGCGCTCATGCCGCTACCTCCGCCAGACGGAAGAACCGCTCGGCCGTGCGCGTGGTCTCGCGGGCCAGCGCCTCAGGGGCAACCCCCCGGCAGGCCGCCACCCGCGCGGCCACGTGCGGAAGGAAGGCCGGTTCGTTGCGCCGGTCCTTCGGCGGCTCGGGCAGATCGCGCGGCAGCAGATAGGGCGCGTCGGTCTCCAGCATCAGCCGACCCTCGGGAATGCGTTCCATCAGCGGGCACAGGTGCACGCCGCGGCGCTCGTCGCAGATCCAGCCGGTGATGCCGATGTGCAGGTCCAGCTCGAGCAGCCGGGCCAGCGCCTCGGCATCGTCCGTGAAGCAGTGGGCGACGGCATCGGCCAGCCGGTCGCGCCAGCGGCCCAGAATGGCCACGAAGTCGTCGAGGGCGTCGCGCTGGTGCAGGAACACCGGCAGGCCGAGTTCCGCGGCAAGCTCCAGCTGCGCCTCGAAGGCCAGGCGCTGGGCCTCGGGCGGCGAATAGTTTCGGTTGTAGTCCAGCCCGCACTCGCCGATGGCGACCACCTCCGGCCGCTCGCACAGCGCCGCCAGCCAGTCGGCCGAATCAGCGGTCCACTCCGAGGCGTGGTGCGGATGCACGCCGGCCGTGGACCAGAGCGCGCCGGGATACCGTTTTGCCAGCTCGGCGGCGCGCATGCTCTCCGCGACGGCGGTGCCGGTGACGATCATGCGCTCGACGCCGGCCGCGCGCGCCCGCTCGATCACGGCCTCGCGGTCCCGATCGAAGACCTTCGAGGTCAGATTGACGCCGATGTCGATCCACATGCCACAAGGATACCGCGTTTGCCCGACAGCGTCGTGACCCCCGCCGGGATCGGGTAGAATGCGCGGATCGAGACCGGAGAACGCACGTGAGACTGAGCCGGGACGCATTTCGCCGCTGGGAACACAAGTCCATCACCCTGCTGGGCATGTCGGGCGTGGGCAAGACCCAGATCTCCAACATGCTGCGGCGCAACGACTGGTTCCACTATTCCGGCGACTACCGCATCGGCACCCGCTACCTCGACGAGCCCATCCTCGACAACATCAAGCGTCAGGCCATGCAGGTACCCTTCCTGCGGGACCTGCTGCGCTCGGATTCCATCCACATCATGAACAACATCACGGTGGACAACCTGCAGCCGGTCTCCAGCTTTCTCGGCAAGCTGGGCAACCCCGAGCTGGGCGGGCTGCCGCTGGCGGAGTTCAAGCGCCGGCAGCGCCTGCACCGCGAGGCCGAGATCCGCGCCATGCGCGACGTGCCCGAGTTCATCCGCAAGGCCCGCGAAATCTACGGCTACCGGCACTTCGTCAACGACGCCGGCGGCAGCGTCTGCGAGATCGACGATCCCGAGACCATCGAGATCCTCGACCGGCACACCCTGCTGCTCTACATCAAGGCCACCCCGCGCGACGAGGAGGAACTCATCCGGCGCGCCGAACTTTCGCCCAAGCCGCTCTACTACCGCGAGGACTTCCTCGAGGAACAGCTCGCCGAATACATGAAGCGCTACGACCTCGAATACGTGGCCCAGATCGACCCGGACGACTTCGTGCGCTGGATCTTCCCGCGGCTGTTCCACGCCCGCACGCCGCGCTACGAGGCGATCGCCGAGCGCTACGGCTATACGGTTGGCACCGACGAGCTCTGGCAGGTGGAGACCGAGGCCGACTTTCTCGCGCTGGTCGAGACGGCCATCGAACGGAGGGGCGACTGATGCCGCTGGTCGCGCACACGGAACTGCCCACCTACGACCGGCTGCGCCGCGAGGGCATGCGCATCCTGCCGCGCGAGCACGCCATCCACCAGGAGATCCGCGAGCTGCACATCGGCCTGCTCAACATGATGCCGGATGCCGCCCTGGCCGCCACCGAGCGCCAGTTCTACCGCCTGGTCGGCGGCAGCAACCAGATCGCCCAGTTCTACATGCACCCCTTCACGCTCGACGAACTGCCGCGCTCGCCGGAAGCCCGCGCCCACATCGAGCGCTACTACGACAGCTTCGAGAAGATCCGCGAGGAAGGCCTGGACGCGCTCATCATTACCGGCGCCAATGTGGTGGGCCCGGAGCTGGCCGACCAGCCCTTCTGGAAGCCGCTGATCGAGGTCTTCGAGTGGGCCTGGGAGAACGTCACCTCGACCCTGTGCTCCTGCCTGGCCACCCACGCCGTCATGCAGTTCCGCTACGGCAGGAAGCGCCGGCCGCTGGGCTTCAAGCGCTGGGGCATCTACCCGCACCGCGTCACCGACCGCAGCCATCCGCTGGTCAACAACGTCAACACCCGCTTCGACGTGCCCCACTCGCGCTTCAACCAGATCGACCGCCGCCAGTTCGAGGAGGCCGGCCTGCCGGTGCTGGCCGAGAGTGAGACCGCCGGGGTGCAC
>JALVEM010000288.1 GCA_027030825.1 Thiohalobacter sp. | reverse complement strand
GTGCAGGAGCGCCACGGTCGTCTCCGGACGGATCGGCCAGGTGACGGCCAGCCAGATGCCGTTGCCTAACGCGGCGATGGATTCGGGCTGGTCGGCGCGGTAGAGAAGGTCGGCCGCCTCGGCCGCCTCCTGCCACATCTCGTGTTCGACGAAGACGTCGAAGGCGGCTCGGGCGAGTGCCCAGGCCTCTTCGGCATGCAGCATGCCCAGTTTCACTTCGGCGATGTCCAGGTCGATGCGGGCACGCTCGGTGACAGGCGCGTCGGCGGGCAGGGTGGCGCGGCGCCGTTCGAGTTCGGCGAGTTCCTTGCGCAGCTCTGCCATCGACTGGGTCATGTCCAGCAGTTCGATGGGCGGGCGGCCGTCGTGATTTTCCTGATCGTTCATGCGGATGGTTGCTCCAGCGGGGTTTGCGAGCTTTCTACAGAAGGGGCCCGGCAGGGTCAAGCGAGGCGCGCGGTGGCCGATGAACTGACACAGGAAAGTCGGGGAATTTGCCATGCAACCGGAAGCGACGGCGCTGCACGATCCCGGAGAGAAGGCGAAAGAGATCGCTCGGATCCGCGAGGACGTGCTGCGCTGTCTCAATTCCGGACGTCTGCGGATTCCCAGCCTGCCGGACATCGCCCTGCGCGTGCGCCAGGCCGTCAATGATCCCGACAAGGGGTTGGCCGACGTGGCGCGCATCGTTCAGGTGGACCCGGCGCTCGCCGCGCGACTGGTGCACATCGCCAACAGCCCCCTGTACCGGGGCGAACATCCGATAGACAGCTGCCACCTCGCCGTGACCCGTCTGGGACTGAACGCAACCCGCAACTTCGTCGTCGGGTTCACGCTGCGCAACCTGTTCCGGCCGAAACGGCGGGCTCTGCTGGCGCGGCTTCACGAGATCTGGCGCCACGGCTGCCGCGTGGGCGCCATCAGTGCCGTGCTGGCGCGGGTCACGCCGGGCGTGGATGCCGATCGCGTGATTCTGGCCGGACTGGTGCACGGCATCGGCGCATTGCCGGTGCTCGACTATCTCGATCGCAGCGATATCCGGGAACAGGAACTCGTGGATGCGCTGCTCGAATCGCTCGCTCCGGAACTGGGCTGCCGGATGCTTCGGGACTGGGGGTTCGACGAAGAGCTGGCGGATGTGCCGGTGGCGATCCTGCGCTTCGAGCGCTTCGATCCGGATGCGCCCGAGCAGGTGGCCCGCTGTGCCGATCTGGTCCAGGTGGCATGGATTCACGCCGGTTTCGGCAGTCAGGGGAAACGCAGGGTGCCGTCCCTGCCGGAGCTGGCCAGCTTCCGGCGTCTGCCGATCAGCCGACTGGGCCCGGATGCCAGCCTGGAGGTGCTGGAACAGTCACGCGAGGAGATCCGCGAGCTGGCGCAGCTGCTGACTGGCTAGATATCTTGCTGCATGGCGAGATTCGCCAGCTCGTCCGCCGGGATCGGCCTGGAAAACCAGTAGCCCTGGAAATGATCACAGCCCAGATTGCGCAGTATCGCGAACTGGCGATCGTTCTCCACTCCCTCGGCCACCACGCTGTGGCCCAGCTCGTGAGCCATATGGATCATGGTTCTGACGATGGCGAGATGCTTTCCGCCCGATTCGATGCGGGCCACGAAACTGCGATCGATCTTGAAGGTGTCGATGGGGAACTCGTGCAGACGAGACAGCGACGAATGGCCGGTTCCGAAATCGTCGATGGCGATACGAAAGCCGGCAGCGGCCAGCCCCTTCAGCCTTCTGCGGATGACATCGGCAGCCTGCATGACGGCCGTTTCCGTCACTTCGAGCACCAGGGACCCGGGGCTGACATCCAGGCGGTTGCAGATCTCGATGAAGGATTCCGTCACGTCATGGCCGATCAGCTGGGCGGGGGACAGGTTCACGGACAGCTTGAACGACCGGTTTCGCCAGCAGTGCATCGTCTTCCATCTGGAGAACTGTTCGACTGCCTGCTCGAACGCCCAGTGCCCGATCCGGCTGATTTCGCCTCGCCTCTCCGCGTGGGGAATGAATACATCCGGAGAGATCGATCCATATTCCGGTGTTTGCCATCGCAACAGCGCCTCGGCGCCAACCAGTTCGCCTGCCTGATCGATCTGAGGCTGATAGACGAGGTACAACTGCCTGCGCTCCACGGCATGAGCGATGTTCAGCGTGATGTAGCTGGCATGTTCTGCACGGCGCCTCAATGTTTCGTCGAAGACCAGCGCCTCGCCGCGTCGCGTTCGCTTGGCCTCCGTGAGCGCCAGGGAGGCGCGTTCTATACAGATTTCGGGTGAGTCGCCCTCCTGGCTCATGTACAAGCCCAGTGTGGATCTCAGCGACACCTGATGGCCCATGAGGGATATGTCGTGTTGCAGCGCCTCCTGAACTCGTGAAATCAGCCGGTCGATCGCTTCCTCGCTACGAGAGGGATTCATCGCGAACGGACCGCCCGAAATCAGAAATCTGTCGGCTTCGGCACGGGCAAGCAGACAGTCCGGCAGTCTCTCCTGCAGGCGTCTGGCCACTTCGATCAGCATGGTGTCGCCCATCCTGCGGCCCAGAGCGTTGTTGATTT
>JALVEM010000287.1 GCA_027030825.1 Thiohalobacter sp. | reverse complement strand
GGCTGGTCGATGGCGAGCTGAACGACCGCACGCTGGCCGACTATCGGGGCAAGAAGAAACTGCTCAACATCGTGCCCAGCCTGGATACCCCGGTCTGCGCCGAGTCGACGAAGAAGTTCAACGAGGCCGTGGCCGGCCGCGATGACGTGGTGGTGCTGATCGTCTCCGCCGACCTGCCGTTCGCCCAGTCGCGCTTCTGCACCGGCGAAGGGCTGGAGAACGTCATCCCGCTGTCCATGATGCGCGACCGCAACTTCGCCAAGGACTATGGCGTGCTCATCACCGACGGCCCCCTGGCCGGCATCACGGCGCGCGCCGTGGTGGTGCTCGACGAGAACGACAAGGTCGTCTACACCGAGCTGGTGCCCGAGATTGCCCAGGAACCCGACTATGACGCTGCCATCCGTGCGCTGGGCTGATGCCGGACGAAGCACCGCAGACGGGCCCGGATGCTCAAGGTGCCGGACAGGCAACGCAAATGGGTGACTCGGTGCAGCCGAGCACCACAGCGCAGGCCGCGATTCCGGCGCGTGGGTGTTCGAGCCCCGCAAGGGGCGAGTTCCACGCGCCCGCGGCCGAGCGAGGCGCGCAGGGTACCGCGCAAGCGGCAAGCCGTGGAGCCCACTTGCGTTGCCTGTCCGGCACATGCATCTTGCCGAGTCGCCCGCATGTGTGCACGCATCCGGCATCTGTGCATGCATTCGGCGCGCGCGTCCGGCCCGCGGCTGGCGGTGGTTCGCTTCGGCCTGCCGCGCGTATCTCAACGCGACTTGTTTCGACTTCCGGATTGACTGATCGACCATGCTGATCTTCGAACATTCCCGCCCCGGCCGCCGGGCCCGCGCCCAGGCGCCGGCCGAGATGGCTCCCGTCGACGACCTGCCGGCCGAGATGCTGCGCGACGCGCCGCCGCCCCTGCCCGAGGTCTCGGAGCTCGAGGCCGTGCGCCACTACACGCGGCTTTCGCAGAAGAATTTCTCCATCGACACCCACTTCTATCCGCTCGGTTCCTGCACCATGAAATACAACCCGCGCGGCTGCAACCGTGTGGCCCTGCTGCCCGACGTGCTGGAGCGCCATCCGCTGGTGCCGGAGGACTTCGCCCAGGGCGTGATGGCCTGCCTGTTCGAGCTGCAGGAGATTCTGTGCGCCGTCACGGGCATGAAGGCCGTCTCGCTCACGCCCGCGGCCGGCGCCCAGGGCGAGTTCGCCGGGGTGGCCATGATCCGTGCCTACCATCAGGCGCGCGGCGACGACGGGCGCGACGAGATCCTGGTCCCGGATGCCGCCCACGGCACCAACCCGGCCACCGCCAGCATGTGCGGTTACCGGGTGCGCGAGATCCCCACCGACGCCGAGGGCGACGTCGACCTCGACGCCCTGCGCGAGGCCGTGGGGCCGAAGACGGCCGGTATCATGCTCACCAACCCCTCCACCCTCGGCGTGTTCGAGCGGCGCATCGAGGAGATCGCCCGCATCGTGCACGAGGCCGGCGGCCTGCTCTACTACGACGGCGCCAACCTCAATGCCATCCTCGGCCGCGTGCGCCCGGGCGACATGGGCTTCGACGTCATCCACATGAACCTGCACAAGACCTTTTCCACGCCACACGGCGGGGGCGGACCGGGTGCCGGCCCGGTCGGGGTCTCCGAGCGCCTCGAGCCCTATCTGCCCGTGCCCATGGTGGGCTTCGACGGCAGCGAGTACCACTGGATCACGGAACGGGAGCGGCCCGAGACCATCGGCCGGCTCTCGGCTTTCGCCGGCAACGTGGGCGTGCTGCTGCGGGCCTGGGCCTATGCCCGCATGCTGGGCGCCGAGGGCATGCGCCGGGTGGGCGATTTCGCGACCCTGAACGCCAACTATCTCGCCACGCGCCTGCGCGAGGCCGGCTTCGACCTCGCCTATCCGAACCGGCGCGCCACCCACGAGTTCATCGTCACCCTCAGGCGCCAGAAGAAGAACCTCGGCGTCACCGCCATGGATTTCGCCAAGCGCATGCTGGACCATGGCGTGCATGCGCCGACCACCTACTTCCCGCTGCTGGTGCCGGAGTGCCTGTTGATCGAGCCCACCGAGACCGAGACGAAGGAGACGCTCGACCACTTCGTCGAGGTGATGCGCCGGATCCAGGAAGAGGCCGAGACCGATCCCGGGATCCTGCACGAGGCCCCCGTCAGCCTGCCGGTGCGCCGCCTCGACGAGGTGCGCGCCGCGCGCGAGCTGGATCTGGTCTGGAAACCCCGCCCCGATGGCGAAGCCGCCTGAGAACGCCGGCCTGCGGCATCTGGTCAACGCGACCCGCTGGTCGCTGCAGGGGCTGGCCGCGGCCTGGCGTCACGAGGCGGCCTTCCGCCAGGAAGTGGCGGCCAGCCTGGTGCTGGTGCCGCTGGCGCTCTGGCTGGGCGGGAACGGAGTGGAGCGGGCCCTGCTGCTCGGCAGCTGGCTGCTGGTGCTGGTGACGGAACTGCTCAACTCCGCCATCGAGGCCGTGGTCGACCGGGTCGGCGAGGATCCCCATCCGCTGTCCGGCCGCGCCAAGGACCTGGGCTCGGCGGCGGTCATG
>JALVEM010000286.1 GCA_027030825.1 Thiohalobacter sp. | reverse complement strand
ATTCACTATGCGGGCCTAACAGGCTGTTGAAAAACTGCTGCGAAGCCCGCCTGCGGTGTTGCGCGCTGCTCGCTCCCTCGCCTATCTGTCTGATATGTCTCGGTCGCTGCGCTGCGTGCGCCTTGCATCCGGGCTTCTCGCGACGTTTTTCAACAGCCTGCTAAGCACGAATACCGTCGGAATCAGGCGGAGGACTCGCCATTGCCGGCGAGGGCATGCACGAAGTCGAGGATCTCGTCGGGATCGGGGTGATCCGGCAGTCGCCGTTCGGGCAGGGACAGGCTGCGAATGCAGTCCTTGATTTCCAGCAGGGCGGCGGGATGGATGCTGAATTCGCGCAGTCCGAGCGCGAGCAGCAGGGGCACCAGCCGGGGATCGCCGGCCATCTCGCCGCACATGGATACCGGTATTCCGTGGCGGTCGCCGGCGCGCAGCACGCGGTGCAGGGCCTCGATGACGGCGGGGTGCAGGGGATCGTAGAGATAGGCCACCTCGTCGTCGACCCGATCGATGGCCAGCAGATACTGAATGAGGTCGTTCGTGCCCAGCGAGAGGAAATCCAGCTCGCGCGCGAAGCGATCCGCGAGCAGTGCCGCGGCAGGCGTCTCGATCATGCCGCCGACAGGCAGCGAGGGATCGTAGGGCAGGTGCCGGTCGTCGAGTTCCCGTTGCAACTGTGCCAGGATGCGCCGTACCTGCCGGACTTCCTCGAGCGTGGTGAGCATCGGCAGCATGATCCGCACCGGCCCCATGGCCGAGGCGCGCAGGATCGCGCGCAGCTGGGGGCGGAAGAGTTCGGGTTCGTGAAGGCACAGGCGGACGCCGCGCAGGCCGAGTGCCGGGTTGGCGCAGAGGGCGTGCCGCTCCGAGCCGGCGAGCGGTTTGTCGGCGCCCAGATCCAGGGTGCGGATGGTCAGCGGCAGTCCGTCGAGGTGGGCGATGATCGCCGCGTAGACCTCGAGCTGTTCCTCCTCGTCGGGAAGATCGTCCCGGTTCATGTAGAGGAACTCGGTCCGATAGAGACCCACGCCCTCGGCGCCGGCCTCCATGAGCGGATCGATGTCCTCTGGCAGCTCGATGTTGCCCAGCAGGCGTACCCGAACGCCGTCGCGGGTCGTCGCCGGTTCGGCACGCAGTCGGGCCAGGCTCTCCTGCCGCGAACGCTCGGCATCGCGACGTTCCCGGTACCACTCGAGCAGGACGGTGTCCGCATCGCCCACCAGCACGCCGCGCCGGCCGTCGAGGATGACGGTCTCGCCCTCGCGCAGCAGCCTGCGGACCTCGTGCACGCCCACGACGGCGGGAATCCGCAGGCTGCGGGCGGCGATGGCGGTGTGGGAGAGGGGGCCGCCGAATTCGGTGACGAAGCCGGCGATGCCCTGATGCTGCAGGACCACGGTGTCTGCCGGAGTCAGCTCGTCGGCCACCACGATGGCGCCCTGCAGCAGGGCAGTCGTCGTGGATTCGGAGGGTGCCTCGCCACCCCAGCGCAGGATGCGCTGGATGCGGGTCACCACATGATCGATGTCGTCCTTGCGTGTCCGCAGATAGGCGTCGTCCATGGCCTCGAAGACTTCCACGAGGGCGTCGCGCTGCTGCTTGAGGGCCCACTCGGCGTTGATCTGCTGGCTGCGGATGAGGTATTCGGGCGCCACCGTGAGCGTGGAGTCCTCGAGCATGAGCAGATGGGTGTCGATGAACTCGACGATGTCGGCCCGGGTGTTCTCCGGGATGCGGGTGCGGATCTCGCGCAGCTGGGCGCGCGCGATCTCCAGCGCCTCCCGGAAACGCCGGATTTCGGCTTCCACGTCGCGGGCGTCGATATGGTATTCCGCGATCTCGAGCTCGCCGCGATGCAGCACGTGCACCGGCCCGATGGCGATGCCGCGCGATACACCCATGCCGACGAGATGGAAGGCCATGGCGGCGCCGTCATTCCTCCTCGTCGAAGCGGTTGTTCACCAGTTCCTCGATGGCCCGTACGGCCTCTTCCTCGTCGGGCCCTTCGGCCACCAGCTTGAGCGAGGTGCCCTTGGAGGCTGCCAGCATCATGACGCCCATGATGCTCTTGGCGTTGACCATCTGCCCGTTGCGCCCGAGCTCGATGCGGCTCTCGAAACGCGAGGTGAGCGTGACCAGACGGGCCGCGGCACGGGCATGGAGCCCCAGTCGGTTGATGATCCGGATTTCCTTCTCCTGCATCGCTCATGCTCCTTCGGGTTTCTGGCAGACCACGACGCCGTCCCGTCCGCCGCTGACCGCCTTTTCGGTCAGTTCGTCCAGGCTCAGCGTGGGGTAGTTGAGTACGCGAACCAGCATGGGCAGGTTCAGCCCGGCGACCACGCGGGCATGGTGGCGCTGCTGGATGCGGCAGGCGATGTTGGCCGGGGTGGAGCCGTACATGTCGGTCAGCACGAGCAGGCCGTCATCGCCGTTGCCCAGACGCTCGGCGAGCCGCTCGGCCTCTGCCAGCACGGCATCGGGATCGCAATCGAACGATACGCCCAAGGCCTCCGTTTCGATGGGGCACACGCCCAGCATGGTGCGCGCCGTGTCCAGCAGGCGCGCGCCGGTGTCTCCGTGAGTGATCAGCAGCAGTCCGATGGTCATGACAGCTCCCGGTGTCGGACGACGACGGAAGGATACCGTTCGCGCAATGCGCTGCCCAGCCGCTCGGCGAGATACACGGAGCGGTGCTGGCCGCCGGTGCAGCCGATCGCCACGGTGAGATGGCGCCGCCCCTCCTGTTCGAACGCAGGCAGCCAGTTCAGCAGAAAGTCCCGCAGCTGTTCGAACATGCGCTCGACCTCCTCGTGCGAATGCAGGAACTCCTGGACGGGCGCATCCTTGCCGGTGAGCGGGCGCAGCTGCTGGTTCCAGTGCGGATTCGGCAGGCAGCGCACGTCGAAGACGAAATCGGCGTCCATGGGCACACCGTGCTTGAATCCGAAGGAGCAGATGCGCGGCGTGATGCCGACCTGCTCCCTTTCCGGCGCGATGCAGCCCTGTATGAGGCGACGCAGCTGGTGCACGTTGAGATCGCTGGTGTCGATCCGCAGGTGGGCGCGCAGGGCCAGGGGTTCGAGCAGCGCGCGCTCGCGGGCGATGGCTTCCTCCAGCGAGGCTTCGGCAGAAGCCAGGGGGTGGGGTCGGCGGGTCTCCCGGTAGCGTCGGATGAGGATCTCGGTGCGGGCCTCCAGATAGATGATCTCGGTCGAGACGCCGGTGCTGGCCAGGCGTTCGAGCATGTCGCCGAGACGGCCGAGCTCCTCGGTCGGGTTGCGGACGTCGATGCCGACGGCCAGCCGTTCCTCGCGACCGCACAGGTCCTGCGTCAGGGCGGGGAGGAGCCCGAGCGGGAGGTTGTCCACGCAATAGTGGCCCATGTCCTCGAGCGTGGCGAGCGCGATGCTCTTGCCCGACCCCGAGAGCCCCGTGACCAGCGTGAGCTTCATGGCGCGTGCCAGTCGTGCGCCAGCCGCTGCTGCTGGCGTTCGATGAGCTTGGCCGCGGCGTCGTGACCCCGTTGCAGCAGGATGTGATTTCGGGCAGCGGTCTCCACCAGGACGGCGAGGTTGCGCCCGGGCGCCACGGGAAGGGTGATCTCCGGAATCTCCACACCGAGGATGGTCCGCATGCGCTGGCTGCCCTTGAGCCGATCCAGGCCGGCCAGTTCATGCTCCGACATGCGGCGGAGATGGACGATGAGGCGCAGATACTTGCTGAACTTGATCGCGGTGTCGCCGAACATGGCCCGGATGTCGAGGATACCCAGGCCACGCACCTCCAGCAGATCCTGGAGCATGGGCGGGCAGCGGCCGCTGAGGATGTCCGGCGCGACACGGGCGAACTCGGGGGTGTCGTCGGCGATCAGGCGGTGGCCCCGGCTGATCAGTTCGAGGGCGAGTTCGCTCTTGCCCATGGCGGCCTCGCCGGTGATGAGCACGCCCATGCCGATCACCTCGAGGAACACCCCATGCAGCGTGATGCGGGGCGAGTAATGCTGCGTGTAGTGGTATTCGATGTGGCTGATCAGATTGTGGCTGCTCAGATCGGAGCGCCACAGCGAGATGCCGGTCTCGCGGGCGCGGCTGCGCAGGGCCTCGTCGGCGGGGAGGCCGTTGGCGAGCAGGATGACGTCGGTGCTGTCGGTGAACAGGCGGTCGAGCGTCTCGTGCCGGGCGCTGTCGCTCAACTGGTCGAGATAGGCGTACTCGGAGTGCCCGATGACCTGGATGCGGTGCGTGTGAATGAAGTTGAGGTGGCCGATGAGGGAGCTCGTCTCGGGGCTCTCGTCGGGCGCGAAGCGAATGCGTCGCTCGTGATCGCCTTCCAGCCATTCGAGATGCAGACGGCGGGCGAGCGCCTCGAAGAGATCGCCGGTGGTGGGCTGTTCGCCGGTCATGCCGGTGTCCGGCCACCCTCCGAGCTCAGCAGGCGAAAGAGCTCGCCGGGCGTGCGCCCCTTGCGGAGTTCGCCCGTGAACACGGGATCGCTGAACATCCGGGCCAGCGAGGCCAGCAGCGCGAGATGGGCATCGGGATCCTCCTCGGGCACGAGCAGGGCGAAGAGCAGATCCACGGGCTCGTTGTCCACGCTGCCGAAGTCGATGGGCTGCTCGAGCGAGGCGAAGGCCCCTACCGGGGCCTCCAGGCCACTCACGCGCCCGTGGGGAATGGCCACGCCGGAACCGAGGCCGGTGCTGCCCAGCCGCTCCCGGTTGATGAGGATGTCGAAGATCTCCTCGGGCGTGAGATCGGCCGAGGCATGGGAGAGGATTTCCGCCAGCGCCTCCAGGGCGCGCTTCTTGCTGCGTGCCGGCAAATGCCAGAGTACACGGTCCTCTTCGAGCAGACTGCCGATTTCCATCGTCTTCTCTCCCGTCGTCACGGGATGGTGTCGCGGCCGGCCGCCGGTCGCCGGTTTCATTCTTCCTTCCGGATCGCCTGTTCCTGAGCCAGCTTCTCCTTGCGGTGATGGTCCTTGAGCCGCTCCTTGAACTTGACGAGCTGCCGGTCCAGCTTGTCGACCAGGCCATCGATGGCGGCGTACATGTCTTCTTCCGTGTTGTCGGCGAAGATGCGCCCGCCGCTCACGTGCATGGTGGCCTCCGCCTTCTGCCGCTGCTTCTCCACGCTGAGCACCACATGGGTGTCCGTGACGTGATCGAAGTGCCGCTCCAGGCGTTCCATCTTCGTGTTCACGTATTGACGCAATGCATCGGTGATGTCGACATGATGCCCGGTCAGGATAATCTGCATCTCGTCACTCCTTGTCCATGTTGCCGTTGTGGCGCCGCCCGGTCCTCAGGCGAGTCGGCGGCGCTCGTTCGAAGGCGGAATGCCCATGGCCTCCCGGTACTTGGCGATAGTGCGGCGCGCCACCTGGATTCCCCGGTCGGAGAGCAGCTGCGCGATGCGGCTGTCGCTGAGCGGCTTGCGCGGATCCTCGTCGGCGATCAGCTTGCGGATCATCGCGCGGATGGCGATGGCGGAACACTCGCCGCCGTCGGCCGTGCTCACGTGACTGGAGAAGAAATACTTGAATTCGAAGATGCCGCGCGGGGTGTGCATGTACTTCTGGGTGGTGACGCGGGAGATGGTCGATTCGTGCATTTCCACCGCCTCGGCGACATCGCGCAGCACCAGGGGCTTCATGGCCTCCTCGCCGTGTTCGAAGAACTCCTGCTGGTATTCGACAATGCAGCGGGCCACCTTGAGCAGGGTCTCGTGGCGGCTCTGCAGGCTCTTGATGAACCAGCGGGCCTCCTGCAGGTGCGTGCGCAGGTAATTGTTGTCGGCACTGGAGTCTGCGCGCCGGATCATGCCAGCATACTGGGCATTGATGCGCAGCTTCGGCGTGGCCTCCGGGTTGAGCTCGACATGCCAGCGTCCGTCGCGCTTGAACACGTAGACATCCGGGATGACGTAGGGGGCCGTGTTGTCCGAGATCTGCGACCCCGGATGCGGGTCGAGCTGCTGGATGAGGGCGATGACCTCGCGCAGCGCGGCCTCGTCGAGCTTCATGCGGCGCATGAGCTGGTTGAAGTCGCGATGACCGAGCAGTTCCAGATGCTCGTCCACGAGCCGCAGCGCCTCGCTGCGCCAAGGCGTGTCCTCGGGCAGATGGTTGAGCTGGATCAGCAGGCACTCGCGCGGGTCCCGGGACCCGACGCCCACCGGATCGAACTGCTGGATGCGATGCAGCACGGCCTCGACCTCTTCCGGTTCCAGTTCCGGCAGTTCCTCGCGCAGGCTCTCGATGATCTCCTCGAGCGGCAGGCCGAGGTAGCCGTCCTCGCCGATGGCGTCGATGATGGCCGTGGCGATGATCCGGTCGGTGTCCGACATCGGCGTCAGTTCCATCTGCCACATCAGATGGTCGTGCAGGGTCTGGCCGCCGCTGTCGTGGGTCTCGAAGAAATCGCGACCCTCCTCGTCGGCGGAGGCGCTGAAGCTGGTGGCGCCGGAATCGAAGATTTCCTCCCAGCGGGTGTCGACGGGCAGATCCTCGGGGATGCTGTCGGTGGCGGGCTCGGCGACCGGGGCTTCCTCGGGGAGCTCCGCGACCGGTTCCTCGAGCGAGGCGGCCTCGGCGGTTTCCGCCTCGCTCGCCGGATCGTTCGTCTCGGGCTGCTCGTTCTCGGCAACCTCGAGCATCAGGTTGGATTCCAGGGCCTGCTGGATCTCGAGCTGGAGTTCTACGGTGGAGAGCTGCAGCAGCCGGATCGCCTGCTGCAGTTGGGGGGTCATGGTGAGCTGCTGACCCAGTTTGAGCTGTAGCGTCTGCTTCATGGTTGTCCTGAAGAACGGCGGTTCGTTCTCCGTGACTTCGACTTTACCCGATTAGCATTTTGTGTGCCAGCCCCGGGCATGGTCACAGCCGGAAGCCTTCGCCCAGATAGCATGCGCGGACCTCCTCGTTGGCCAGGATCGCCTCCGGGGTGCCGTTCGCGATCACCGTTCCTTCATTGAGAATATAGGCGCGGTCGCAGATTCCCAGCGTCTCGCGCACGTTGTGGTCGGTGATCAGCACACCGATGTCCCGGTCCACCAGATGCCGGACGATCCCCTGGATGTCTCCGACCGAGATCGGGTCGACTCCGGCGAAGGGTTCGTCGAGCAGCACGAACCGCGGCCGGCTCGCCAGCGCCCGGGCGATCTCCACCCGCCGGCGCTCGCCGCCCGAGAGGCTCTGCCCCTTCTGTTCGGCGAGATGGGCGACGTGCAGCTCGCCGAGCAGCGAGTCGAGGCGCTGCTCCCGGGTCTTGCGGTCGAGCCCGCGCTGGAGTTCGAGGATGGCGAGCACGTTTTCGCGCACCGTCAGACGCCGGAAGATGGAGGCCTCCTGAGGCAGGTAGGTGAGGCCGTGACGCGCCCGCACGTGCACCGGGGCATGGGTCAGGGGGGTCTGGTCGATCAGGATCTCTCCCGTGTCGCAGCCGATGAGGCCGGCGATCATGTAGAAGCAGGTGGTCTTGCCGGCCCCGTTCGGTCCGAGCAACCCCACGACCTCGCCGCTCTGGACCTGCAGGGTGACGTGATTGACCACCTGACGTTCGCGAAAGCGCTTGCTGATCGCGATGGCGGCAAGACAGCTCATGGTTTCTCGTCGCCGTCCGCGTCCTCGCCTTCGGGTGCGGCCGCCGGCTGCAGGATGATGTGGACCCGGCCGCCTTCGCCGCCCTTGTCCGTCTTGCCGTCGGCGGTGCCGCCGGCCTCGACCCGGTCGCGGGCGAGGTCGTAGACGATGCGTTCGCTGCGAAAGACGTCGCCGCCCTGCCAGACCACGGCCCGGCCGGTCAGCACGATGCGGTCCTTTTCGGCTTCGTAGTCCATGCGGCGCGCCCGGGCCCGCACATCCTCCGGCTTGCCCTCCGGCCGCTGCCGGAAGGTGGCGGGATTGCCTTCCATGATGGCCCGCACGATGCGCCCGTCGCGGCTGTAGAGGGTGAGCACGTCGCCCGTGATGCGCATCGTGCCCTGCCTCACGATGACATTGCCTCGATAGACCCCCACCCCCTCGCGGTCGCTGAGGGTGGCCTGATCGGCCTCCAGCAGCACCGGCTGGCTGCGGTCCGAATCGAGCGCGTGCGCCGCCGGCGGGTGCGCGAACAGGCAGCAGAGCAGCAGTGCGAGGCGAGTGTGCATCAGCTTTCGTCCTTGTCATGGGGCGGCGCCAGGCGGGCGCGCACCTGTGATAGCAGATCGACTTCGCTCGTGTCCAGCCGGGCGCGCATGCCCACGGCGGTGACGGTGAGGTCGGGCGTGCGCCAGGTGATCTTCTCGTCGGTCTCGGCCTCGTCCCGCTCGGGAAACACCAGCAGGCGGCGCGTGGCCAGCAGGCCCGGCGGGGTGCCGCGGCCGGGCAGGCGGTGGATGCGCACGCGCTCGCGCAGGTCGATGCGCTCGCCGTCGGCGGAGAGATAGGCCCGGGCCGCCGTGGCCTTCCAGCGCGGCCCCTCGACCGGAAACAGGGCGAGAGCGGGTGACTCGAGTTCCGTGACGCCGTCGTCGGCGAAGCGTGTCATCCGCTTCGCCGTCAGCGTCTGCATCAGCCGGCCATCGCGGTCGTAGCGTCGGGTCTCGAGCGCCGTGGCGTAGGCTTCCGGCACATGGCCGGTACGCTCGGCGGTCTTTTCCGGGCCGGTCTGGACGGCACGGTAGACCCACCAGCTCAGCAGCGCGGCGAGAAGGAGCAGGCCGGTCAGGCGCCAGGGACTCAAAGGTAGCTGTCCAGTTCCTGCTGCAGCAGCCCGTGGGCCTCCAGCAGCAACTCGCACACATCGCGCGCGGCGCCGCGCCCGCCCGGGTTCGGCGTGATCCAGTGCGCGTGCTTCTTCACGAACGGATGCGCATCCTGCACCGCGATGGCGAGACCGACCCGACGCATCACGGGCAGGTCCACCACGTCGTCGCCGACGTAGGCGACCGCCTCCGGCGCGATGTCCAGCCGCGAACAGAGTTCCTCGAAGGCCGGCACCTTGTTGCGCTGGCCCTGGTAGACATGCCGGATGCCGAGGTTCTTCACCCGGTGGTTCACCACCTCGGAGGTGCGGCCCGTGATGATGCCGATCTCGACACAGCGGTGGCGGTTGAGCATGGCGATGCCGTGCCCGTCACGCGAATTGAAGGCCTTGTATTCCTGGCCGTCGTCGCCGTAGAAGAGTGAGCCGTCGGTCAGCACGCCGTCGACGTCGAACAGCAGCAGTCTGACGCGCGCGGCCTTCTCGAGTACGTCTTTCATTTCCATCGGGTTCCGTTGGTCTACATGACACCGGCCCGCAGCAGGTCGTGCATGCCGAGGGCGCCTATGGGACGGTGCTGTTCGTCGACCACGAACAGGCCGTTGATGCGGTTGGCCTGCATGATGGCCAGCGCCTCGGCGGCCAGCAGGCCGGGTCGCACCGTCTTGCAATTGGGGTTCATGAGCGTGGCGACACGGGTGTTGTGCAGGTCCTCGTTGCGGTCGATGGCGCGCCGCAGGTCCCCGTCGGTGAACACGCCCACGATCCGCCCTTCGTCGTCGAGCACCGCCGTCATGCCCAGTCCCTTGCGGGTCATCTCGTGGAGGGTGTCCTTGAGCGGTGCGTCCTGCGGCACGGCGGGGATTTCCTCGCCGGTGTGCATGAGGTCGTCGATGTGCAGCAGCAGGCGCCGTCCCAGGC
>JALVEM010000285.1 GCA_027030825.1 Thiohalobacter sp. | reverse complement strand
CACCGGCACGGGTGGCAACCCGAGCGGGGGTGCCCCTGTAGCCATCGATGCCCAGAGGGCGCCTGCAGCTGCCAGAGCGACCAGTCTGATACGGGATCGCATGTCTCCTTCCTCCGGTGCGTGGTTTTCCAGGTGTTTCCGTGTCATGGGCGACGCGGAAACAGGATTCGAATTGGTCTTAGACTTAGTCTAAGACTAGTCGGCAATTGGCCCTTGTCAAGGGAAGAGGCAGGCACTTGACAGGGTAGGGGGCGGCGCTAGAATAGCGAGCTCGCAAGCGGGAATAGCTCAGTTGGTAGAGCGCAACCTTGCCAAGGTTGAGGTCGCGGGTTCGAGACCCGTTTCCCGCTCCAAATCGCAGATTCGGGAAAACCCCGGTCGTGGTCGCTGCGACCGGGGTTTTTCGATTCGGCGCAGGCAACCTGTCGGGCCTGGGCAGTGCCCCGGACAGGCTGCCGGATTCTCCCTTCCGGCTGGGTGGCAGAGTGGCTATGCAGCGGACTGCAAATCCGTGTACCTCGGTTCGACTCCGGGCCCAGCCTCCAACAGCGCAGTGACGCCCGCCTCCGGCGGGCGTTTTTACTCGCTGGCAGACTGCCGCCGATTCCCATGTCCAGACTCGTGCTGTTCAACAAGCCCTACCGGGTGCTCAGCCAGTTCTCTCCCGTCCCCGGCAAGCGCACCCTGGCCGATCATCTCCCGATTCCCGAGGTCTATCCCGCCGGCCGGCTGGACTACGAGAGCGAGGGACTGCTGTTGCTCACCGACGACGGCCGCCTCCAGCACCGGATCGCCCATCCCCGATCCGGCAAGTGGAAGACCTACCTGATCCAGGTCGAAGGCGAGCCCGACGAGGCGGCCCTGGAGAGGCTGCGTGCAGGCGTCGAATTGAAGGACGGTCCGACCCTGCCGGCACGCGTGCGCCGGCGCAAGGCGCCGGACTGGCTCTGGCCGCGTCATCCGCCCATACGCTTTCGCAAGACGGTGCCCGTGTCCTGGCTGGAGATTTCGATCCGGGAAGGCCGCAACCGCCAGGTACGGCGCATGGCGGCCGCCGTGGGGCACCCCGTCCTGCGCCTGATCCGGACCCGGGTCGCGGACTGGTCGCTCGACGGACTCGCCCCCGGCGAATACCGGGTGGTCGAACTGCCCGCACCCGCTGCCCGTCGTCGCGGTAGAATGAAGCGATGAAGCGGGGATGTTTCATCACCATCGAGGGCGGGGAAGGGGTCGGCAAGACCACCAACATGGAGTTCGTCGCGGCGCTGATCCGGTCGGCGGGCAAGACGCTGGTCTGCACCCGCGAACCCGGCGGCACGCCGCTGGGCGAGCGGTTGCGCGAACTTCTGCTGGATCCCCGATACCGCGGCATGGCGCCCGACTGCGAGCTGCTCATGATGTTCGCGGCCCGCGCGCAGCATCTCGAAGAGCGCATCCGCCCGGCACTCGCCCGGGGCGAATGGGTGCTCTGCGACCGCTTCACGGACGCCACCTACGCCTATCAGGGATACGGGCGCGGCCTGCCGCTGGCCCATATCGAGACGCTGGAGCGCATGGTGCAGCAGGGCTTGCAGCCCGATCTCACGTTGATCCTCGACCTTCCGCCGGCGCGGGGACTGGCGCGGGCAGAGGCCAGAAGCACGCCCGACCGCTTCGAACGCGAGCAGCTGGCTTTCTTCGAGCGGGTCAGGGAGGGGTATCTGGCGCGGGCCAGGGAGGCGCCGGAACGCTGCCGGGTCATCGATGCCGGGCAGGATCTCGATCGTGTGCGGGCGCAGATCCGCGAGGCACTGCAGCCGTTGCTGGAGGCCACGTGAGCCGGATCGCCGAGACCCTGCCCTGGCTGGAAGACCACTGGCAGGCGCTGCGCCGCGCCCGCAGCGAGGGGCGTCTGCCGCATGCACTGCTGTTCGAAGGACCGGCCGGGATGGGCAAGCGGGCCCTGGCGCGCCATCTGGTCCAGTCGCTCCTGTGCCAGTCCCCGACCGGATCCTCCGATGCATGCGGCCATTGCGCTGCGTGCCGGCACGTCGAGGCCGGCACCCATCCCGATGCCCTGGAGCTGGTTCCGGAAGAAGGGAAGGCGCTCATCCGGGTGGATCAGGTGCGGGAATTCTGTGCCGGGCTGGGGCTTTCGTCGGAGACTCCGGATGGGATTCGCACGGCGCTCGTCCACCCGGCCGAGGCCATGAACGTGGCCGCGGCCAACAGCCTGCTCAAGACCCTCGAGGAACCTGCGCCGGGCCGGATCATCATCCTGGTGACCGAACGTGCAGGCGCGCTGCTGCCCACCATACGCAGCCGCTGTCAGCGACTGCGTTTCGCGCCGCCTGCTGCAGAGTCGATTCTCGACTGGCTGGTCGATCGCTCCGGACAGCCGGCGGAGAAGGTGTTGCCGGTGCTGAGACTCGCTGGCGGTGCGCCCCTGGCGGCCCTGCAGGCGCTGGACGACGAGGCGCTTGCCGAACGTGACGGCGTGTTCGAACGCTGGGTCGATCTGGCCCGTGGCCGCGAGAATCCGATGGCCCTGGCGGCGGACTGGATGCAGGCCGACCCCGTGCAGCGGCTCGGCTGG
>JALVEM010000284.1 GCA_027030825.1 Thiohalobacter sp. | reverse complement strand
GTTTCTCGAGGCCGCTGGTCGACGCCGATCACGACGGCGTCGCCGATGGCGAGGACGCCTGCCCGGCCACCCTGCCGGGGCTGGCCGTGGACGCCCGGGGCTGCACGCCCGCTGCCGGCCTGTTCGCCCGGGACGCGGACTGGGAGTCGGTGTCCGGCATGCAGGCCGGCGACCGCCTCTATCTCGACGACGACGAGGCATTCACGGCGCTGCCGGCCTGGGCGGCGCAGGCCACCTGGTTCCGTTTCGAGCACGACGTGCGCGGTCGTGACCAGGACGAGCTGATCGCTCGCCTCGGTTTCGGGGAGGCGGACCGCGAGAAGCTGGTGGTGCTGCTGTGGCCCGCCTCGGCGCCCTACCCGCAATGGCCGCTCCGGCACGGCTTCCTGCCCCTGCCCGAGCAGGGCATCGCCAGCCGGGAGCAGCCGGGATTCCTGACCCTGGTGCGCCGTGTCCGTGACATCGAGGGCGCCCTGACGCTGTATGGCACCGGCGGCTCGGATCACCCCTGGCTGCTGGCGCTGGTGGATCCGCAGGCCGAGGGCGGGGAAGGGCTCGCCGAGGCGTTGCGCGGGGCCGAGCACCTGGAGGAGACCGCGAACTGGCTGGTGCTCGGCAGTCCGGAGACCGGCTCGGACGCCGACCATGCGGTGCCCGAGGGGCATGTGGAGCTCGGCTGGATCGACGTGGACAACGAGGGCTTCGATACCCGGGCCCGGCGCACGGGTCACTGGCTGTCGGTGGGCATCGCCGACGACGACCGGCTGCCGGGCGGGCTGGTGCGCCTGCTGGTACCGTCGGCGCATCCGGACCGGCTGGCGCATCCGGGCGAGCGGATGCGTGTCGATGTCGAGCCCGGCTATCGCCTGGTGGGCATGTTCACGCCGGACGGCGACGGCACCCATGACTCGCTGGGCGCCGAGACCCGCGCGCCCACCGTGATCGAGGTGAAGGCGGGCTATGAAGACCGGATCCGGCTGGTGGCAGCGCGCGAGGCCGACGACGGTTTCGTGGCGCCCCTGCCGGGCTACCGGCTGCTGGGCGTGTGGGGCGTGGACGGCCCCAGCCTCGACAGCCAGGGACGGGTCGTCGAGCGCGGGCTGATGAGCCTGCAGATCGCGGCCCTGCCGGAGGGGCCGCCCGAGCCCCCGGTGGATCGCGCCGGGGCGCTGTTCGAGACCTGGCGCTTCGACGACGGCGGTCATCCCGACGATGCCGAGGAATTCGATGCCCTGGCCGCGGCAGTGTTCGGGCAGCCGGACCGGCAGCGCTGGGGTATCGGCCTGCTCGGCGACCTGCAGCTCCCCAGGAGCGGGCATGCCAACCCGTTCGGCGACACGGGCCGCATGCTGACCCGCCTGCGGGCGCAGCTGCGCATCGACACGGCGGGCACCTACCGCTTCGGCCTCGACGGCGACGACGCCATCGTGCTGCGGATCGACGGTCGTATCGTGGCCGCCTGGTATGGCGAGCACGGCATGAAGGGGCGGCCCTATCGCACCGGCGAGATCACGCTCTCGACCGGCACCCACATGCTGGAACTGCTGCACGAGAGCAGGAAGGGGAATGCCGGGTTCACGGTCTACTGGCAGCCCCCCGGCAGTGGCGAATGGACCATCCTGCCCGCCGGTCGGCTGAGGCACGGCTGGGCCGATGCGGATCTCGATGCCATCGCCGATGCCGCGGATCGGTGCCCGGAGACCCCGCTGGCGGCGACCGTGGATACCCGGGGCTGTGCCGCCGGTCAGATACCTGCAGCGCCGGAGACGGGCGACGGGTCGTCCGTCGACGACGGCTCGGAGTCAGGGAACACGGACGAATCGGTCGTGGCGGCCGAGGTACCGCCCTGGCAGCCCGGCCCGGTTGCGCGCCTGCCCTGGCTCGGGGTGGATCCGGAGGCGCCGGCGGTACCGGGACGGGTCTCGCTGGGCGCATTCCGTCCGCGTGAACCCTCGCTGGCCTACGACAGTTTCGGCCGGGCGCGTTTCGGTCGGATCGAGCTCCTCGGTCGCCGGCTCCAGCTCAATGCACACGACCAGCCGGTGCGCCTGTTCGTGGCCGCGGCCCATCGGGATCGGTACGGCTGGGGACGCAGGCAGACCGTGGCGGCCCCGCCCGGCTATCGGGTGCTCGGGTTCTGGAAGGCCAGTCCCGGATCCGCCCGCGATCCGGAGGGCGGCACCGGCGACATCGTGTCGCTGATCGTCCGGCCGGGTTACGAGGCATCTATCCGCCTGCGCGCGCTCGACGATGTGGCGGCACCGCCGGTGGACGGGTATGCCGTGGTGGTCCGCTGGTATCAATACGACGGCGCGCTCGACGACCGGGGCGTGAGCGGGCGCGGCAAGTGGATGTCGATCGAGGTGCGCCGGGTGGCGCCGGTCAGGCAGCCGCTTCCCGAATACCTCCCCGGCCTGCGCCTGGACCTGTTCCATTTCGCGCATGGCTGGTCGGCGGACGATCACCGCTTCATCGAGGCCTTCACCTATCCGGATGCGCTCGACGAACTGGCCCTGTCCCTGTGGCGCAACCGCATCGATTCAGACGCCCGGCTCGGCACGCATCGTCTGGCGGGTGTCGA
>JALVEM010000283.1 GCA_027030825.1 Thiohalobacter sp. | reverse complement strand
GATCGCTTTCTGCGTCAGGCGCTCGCTGCTCGCTGTCGCCTTGAAGGGAAGACCGCGATCGCGCTGCTGGACCGGCTCGACGGTGCGCTGGTACGCAAGCTCGTGTCATCGCGTGGATGGTCGATCGCGGATCTGGTGCGTGCCGAGGAGGACCCGCCGCCCTGGTGGCTGGTGCAGCGCATGATGCCTGCCGAGGCCAGAGACGCCTGGTTGCTGGAACAGGCAGCCGATGCCTCGCTCGGCTGGAAACAGCGAATCGCACTGCTGTCCAACCTGGAGAACCGAGACGATCCGGATGTCCGGGGACGACTCCTCGACTGGCTGGTGGCCGGAGTACGGGAAGGCGGCATCGATGCCAACGACTACCTGCAGGTCTTCGCGTCGCTGGGCTACATCGGCATCCTTGCCCTGGCCGAGACCTTCGTTCGGGATCCGGAAGGGCTGGCTCGCGCCTGGGAAATCGTCAGGCAGGCGCAGGCCCGGGCTGTCCTCTGCGCCGCGTCGGCTTCGTCCTGCGGCGGCGTGCCGGCGCCGGGCGCTGAGGACGTTCCGGCAATCGCGAGACTGATCCGAGAGGTCGCGAACGACGACCGGCGTCTGGGTCTGCTGGTGCGTCTCCTGAATCTCTACGCCCTGGGACAGGATCCGGAACTTCGGCGGCTGGCCCGGGAAGCGGGTATTACATCCGTTCTGCTGGAGGCCATGCAAAGACCCGGCGGATGCAGAGCCGTTCGGCCTGCCATCCACAGCCTGCAGGGACAGATGATGCCTCCGGAATGTGACTGACGCCGCCGACGATGAAAGCATGACCTGGAGAGAAACGTACATCATGCAAGGGATGGCCAGGCTTCTTGTTCTGGTTTTCGCATCGTGCCTGCATCTCGAAGAAGGCCGGGCCGAGGCCTGGCGCCCGATGCCGGATGCCGCCTATGGCGTGTTCCTGGACACGGGCAGCCTTCAGGATTTCATGACACGATTGCCCGTGCCGGCCCGCAAGGCATTGCGCGGACAGGCAGGACCGGTGCCGCATGGCGAGGGGGTCGTGGTTGCCTTTCTGGGAACCAGCGCCGAGCCGGCGAGACTTCGCATCGACAGGATCGAAATCGAAACCCGTCGGGTGTCGGTACATCTCGCATTGCGCCGGGTCGAAGCAGCCGGTGACAGCGTGCAGCCACCTTACTATCCGCTGGTTTCGGGCAGGCTGCATCACCTGCCGCAACCGCCCTTCGATGTGCGTTTTCTCGGCGAGCGGGGCGAGTTGCTCGCCCTGATTCAGGGAGTACGGCCGCTGATCGTGCCGGGAAACACGCCCCGAACCGCGGGCGACCCCTGGGGCGTGGTCCGCGAGATCGAACGCCGGGTGGAATTGCGTTGCGGTCGGGACTGTCCCTCACCACCCGGCCCGGGTGCCGTGGTGGGCAGGGGAACCAATCTCGTTCGCGTGCATCACACGACGATCCCGCTGTTCCATTCGACGAACAAGGACACCTTGTGGCTTGGCGGCAAATTGCCGGACTGGCTGCGGCTGGCTCGATCCCGTTGTCGGTTGACCGATCGCTCGCCGGAGGCCATTGCCAGCGCACGAGAAAACGATGCCATGTTACGCCCCGAGGATGTGCTCACGATCAACGGGAGCGACCGGCTTCGTCTCGGCGTCAATGCGCCTCCACGCACAAGCCCTGCCGCTCGCCCGACGAGACCCGTCTGGCTCGCCTGTGACTGGAGCCTGCCGCCGCAGGGAAATCCGGATGAACCTGTCCGGGATCTTGGGACCTGGGTGATCGATCTCTATCCGGCGGAATTGCACTACCGCGAGGCGGGAACCATCGAGATCACCAGTGCCGTGGAGAGCTGGCATGATCTGACCTTGAGGTTTCGGCTGTTTCCCCCGTATTCGAACCCTCGTGACAGGAGTGTGCCGATTCGCCTGCTCATTCACGATCCGACGCCGGTGCCGGGCACGGATCCGCCACGTCGTCTGGGCGCGTTTCTCTATTACGGGTTCGATCGGGATCCGAACCGGGGTGTCTACGTGGTGCATCTCGGCAAGGACGAGAGGGGAGACTGGTACACCTGGCTCGCCCTGCAGGATCCGGAGAAGGCATTCGAATACGAATTGCAGGCGCGCCTGGCGCTGTGCCGGTCGCCCGGGACGGATGTCGTGCTGGGCGACGATGCCTGCGATACCGCTCCGGCGGTGCAGGCCTTCTACACCCATGCACGGTATCTCGAAGCGCATCGCCTGAGAGCTCCCGTGAGACTCCGGCTTTCACTGCGATCACCCCGAGGCTACCGTTCACGGCCCTTCGAGGTCGTGCTCGGTGACGAGCGGACTGTGCCCTGGATCCACGACGAGTATCGCTGACGAACCTTCGGTGGATAAATGGCGAATTGCCGAGAAGCTCTCGCAATGGATTCAGATGAACAGGCAGACATCCGATTCCTTCGCCATGGGCAGGAAATAGGTCGCGCCCACGTAGTCGATGCCATCGATGAACTCGTCGTGGCTGAAACCGAACACATCCACCGTCATCTGGCAGGCATACATCTTCACGTCCGCCTCGAGGCACAGCTCGCGCAGCTC
>JALVEM010000282.1 GCA_027030825.1 Thiohalobacter sp. | reverse complement strand
CGATGCGCCCGACGGCGAGCGGCTTGCCGGGCTTCATCCGGATGCGCCAGAGATGCAGTTCGCCCATGCGCTCGACCGTCTCCTTGACGTAGTCGGCCTCGCCGACCGAGACACCGCCGCTGGTGACGATGGCGTCGGCCATCTCGACCGCCTCGGTCAAGGTCTGTTCGGTGGCTTCCCGGGTGTCGGGCACGATGCCGAGATCGAGGGGTTCGAGGCCCATCCGCTGGAGTGCGGCGCGCAGGACGTGGCGGTTGCTGTCGTGGATCCGGCCGGGGGCGAGCGGTCGGCCGGGCGGGACCAGTTCGTCTCCGGTGGAGAAGAAGGCCACACGCGCCCGGCGCCGCACGGGGACTTCGTCGATGCCGATCGATGCGAGCATGCCGATGTCGGCCACGTTCAGTCGCCGTCCGGCGGCGAGCACGGTCTCGCCGCGGCGAATGTCCTCGCCGGCCCGCCGGACGTTCTCGCCGGGCCGGTGTTCGCCTTCGATGCGGATCCGGTCGTCGGATACCGTGACCTGCTCCTGCATGACCACGGTATCGGCGCCTTCGGGCATGACGGCGCCGGTCATGATGCGTACCGCCTGCCCCGCCGCGAGCCGCCCTTCCCAGGGGGCGCCGGCCAGCGCGCGGCCGACCACCTCGAGTGGCGTGCCTGCTTCGAGGTCGGCATGGCGCAGGGCATAGCCGTCCATGGCGGAGTTGTCGAAGGCGGGAACGTCGACGGGCGAGACGAGATCGCGGGCGAGCACCCGGTCGAGCGCCGTCTGCAGCGATACCCGTTCGGTACCCGCAACAGGCGAGACCAGCGACAGGATGCGCTCGCGCGCCTCCTCCACCGGCATCAGCTCCCCTTTGGACGGGGCACAGCAGTCATGCGTCATGTCGTTGTCTCCCTGGCGATCGGAAATCTGGACAGGATGAAATCGGTGATCGCTTCGATGGCGTCGGGCGAAAAGCAGGGCAGGTCGAGCGGCGGGCAGTCGTCCGAGACGATGCCGATCCAGTGGGCGTCCTGCTCCGGCAGCGGCTTGCCGGTGGCCCGGCGATGCACCAGCAGCCGGGGCAACGCACCGTGCTTGAAGCCTTCCACCAGGATCAGGTCGATGTCCCCGGCATCGAAGCGGGCGAGCAGCTCCTCGAGCGTCGGCGGGCGCGGCGGCTGCCGCTCCCGGATCCAGGCGATGCGGGCGGGCGAGGCGATCAGGGTCTGGACGGCGCCGGCCTGCCGCAGGCGGTGACTGTCCTTGCCCGGCCGGTCCAGCTCGAAATCGTGATGGGTCTGCTTGATCACGCCGACGCGCACGCCGCGGCGCCCGAGCGCCGGAATGAGGCGTTCGAGCAGCGTGGTCTTGCCGCTGCCGCTCCAGCCGGCGATACCGAGCACGGACGGTTTCATCGTCCCGTCTCCTCCGCGATCCTGACATCCTCGGGGCGATTGAGATTGCGGAACCACTCCGGATGATCGCTGCAGTCGACCGGCCGGACGCCGATGGCCCGCATCCAGGGACCGAAACGCCGTTCACCGCCCGCCAGCCAGTCGCACAGGGCATTATGCTGGCTGCGGTGGATGAGGCTGAAGGTGGGATGCCAGCGCTCGCCGTCTTCGGCGACGAGCGCCGGGATGCCGGGTGCGCGGGCTGCGAGCAGGCGGTCGAGCAGCGCACCGGTCACGCCGAAGGCGTCGCAGGGCAGGACCAGGAGCCACTCGCCCTGCATCCGTTTCATCGCCTCGTGGATCCCGGCCAGCGGCCCGGCCAGCGGGAAGTCCTCGTCCGGGAGCACGGGATGGCCGTATTGCGCATAGGTGCTTGCGGAGCGGTTGGCGCTGATGAAGCACTCCCCGACACGCGGGATCATCACGCCGAGGGCGTACTCGATCAGTGGGCGGCCGTGGATGCGCAACAGGCCCTTGTCGATGCCGCCCAGGCGTTCGGCACGGCCGCCGGCCAGGATCACGCCGGAGACCTCCCGGAGATTTTGGCAGGGAGTCGTCATCGCTTCTCGATGGCCTCGCCAGGCAGGAGAGGGAATTATACGCATGCCTCGCGCCCGGCAGGGTGACGATGCCTTTGATTGAGGTCAATTCGATCGAGGTCGCGACATGCTAGAAACGGACAGGATCACTGACGGGATCTGACGGAGCAAGCGCATGAAACGATATCCGAGCCTGTTGCTGGCTGGCCTCCTGGTCGCCGGCGTCTGCGGAAATGCCCTCGCCTGGACCAAGGACCTGAAGAAGCTCAAGGATGTCAACACGATATGCCGTTGGGAGCCGGAATCGCAATGCTCCTGGGCGGTGCGTGTCGGTGTCCGCAAGCCGGGCGTCGACATGCACGGAGCCTCGATGGCCTCGATGCGTCTCGACCGGTCCGACCTGCGGGGGGCGAACCTGTCCCGGGCCATCCTGCAGCTGGCGAGTCTCGAAGGCGCGAACCTGATGCTCGCGAATCTCTCGGGCGCTCACCTGCACGGCGTGAATCTCCGGGGCGCCAACCTGATGCTCGCCAACCTGCGCAACGCCAATCTTCTCGATGCCGATCTGACGGGCGCCAACCTCCGCGGTGCCAACCTGGACGGCGCC
>JALVEM010000281.1 GCA_027030825.1 Thiohalobacter sp. | reverse complement strand
GGCCAGTGGCCGGCCGGAGGGGGCGGAGGAATCGCTCGAGATCCGGGTGCTCGACCTGAGCGCCAGGGGCGTCGGCATGTTGCTGCCGAAGGCGCTTTCGCCCGGCAGCCGCCTGGAGATTCGCATCGCGCCGGAACGGGCGCTGGTGCCGCCGTTGCACGCCCTGACCGAGGTGGTGCACGTGCAGGCCGTTCCGGATGGCTATCGGGCCGGGGCGCGAATCATCGAGCTGCTGGAGTGAGCCGGCATGGACATGGACGAGGCATCCCTGGACAGTCTGGCGCGGCAGCTGGGCGAGCGGGCCCAGGCGGTCGGCATGTTCATCGCGGTGGCCGAATCCTGCACTGGCGGCTGGCTCGCGAAGGTGATCACGGACATCCCCGGCAGCTCCGGCTGGTTCGATCGCGGCTTCGTGACCTATTCCAATGCCGCCAAGCAGGACATGCTGGACGTGCGGGCCGCCACCCTCGAGGCGCATGGCGCGGTCAGCGAGGAGACTGCCGCGGAGATGGCGCGGGGGGCGCTCGCGCACAGCCGCGCCGGGCTGGCGGTGGCCATCACCGGCATCGCCGGGCCGGGCGGCGCGGTGCCCGGCAAGCCGGTGGGCACCGTGTGTTTCGGGTTCGTCGAGGCAGACGGAGCGCCGGAGACCGAGACCCGGCATTTTCCGGGCGACCGGCGCGCGGTGCGCATGCAGTCGGTGCGCCATGCGCTGGAAGGGCTGCTGGCGCGGCTGGCCCGATGAACGGCAAGACCCGCGAAAGGAAGCGGCGGCTGTTCTTCGGCCTGCCGATCGACGAGGCGACCCGCTCGGCGATCGACAAGGCGGTGCGCGGCCCGATCCGTGGCCGCGGCCGCCGGGTGCCGCCGGACAATCTGCACATGACGCTGGCCTTTCTCGGCGGCATCGAACCGCAGCGGCTGCCCGAGATCGAGGCGCTGGCGGCCGGGGTCGCGGCCGAACCCTTCCGCATGGACCTGGGACGGCTCGGTTACTGGGCCCGTCCCCGGGTCATCTGGCTGGCGCCGCTCGAGGTGCCGCCGGCCTTGCTCGAACTGGTGGCCGAACTCCAGGCGCGCCTCGGCGAGAACGGCCTTCCCCGCGAGGAACGTCCCTTCGCACCCCACGTGACACTGGTGCGGAAGGCCGGCGGCCCGCCGGCGGCCGAAGCCATCGCGCCGATTCCCTGGGCTGTCGACCGCTTCTGTCTGTTCGAATCGGTCTCGGACGATACCGGGGTGCGTTATGTGCCGCTCGCCTGCTGGCCGCTCGACGGATCGGGAGAATCCTGATCCCTCGCTCCTCAGGCAGGCTGTTGAAAACCGTCGCGAGAGGCCCGGCTGCAAGGCGCACGCAGCGCAGCGACCGAGACATATCAGGCAGATAGGCGAGGGAGCGAGCAGCGCGTAACGCAGCAGGCGGGTTTCGCAGCAGTTTTTCAACAGCCTGCCAGGCTGGACAACTGGATATATATCCAGTATAAGACGGCGGAAACGCTGCGGGCCCGGTACCCGGCCCGCAGCCCACACGGCCAACCGGAACGACCAGCGGAGAGACGCGGCAATGGACGAGAACAAGCGCAAGGCACTGGGTGCGGCACTCAGCCAGATCGAGAAACAGTTCGGCAAGGGCGCGGTCATGCGCATGGGCGACGTGAGCGCGGTGAAGGACGTGGACGTCATTTCCACCGGCTCGCTCACGCTCGACATCGCACTGGGGATCGGCGGTCTGCCGGCCGGCCGCATCGTCGAGATCTACGGCCCGGAATCCTCGGGCAAGACCACGCTGGCGCTGCAGGCCATCGCCGAATGCCAGAAGAAGGGCGGCACGGCGGCCTTCATCGATGCCGAGCATGCCCTCGATCCCGTCTATGCCGAGAAGCTCGGCGTGAACGTGGACGACCTGCTGGTTTCGCAGCCCGACACCGGCGAGCAGGCCCTCGAGATCACCGACATGCTGGTCCGCTCGGGGGCCGTCGACCTGGTGGTGGTCGACTCGGTGGCTGCGCTCACGCCCAAGGCCGAGATCGAGGGCGAAATGGGTGACTCCCACGTCGGCCTCCAGGCGCGCCTGATGTCCCAGGCCCTGCGCAAGCTCACCGGCAACATCAAGCGTTCCAATACCCTGGTGATCTTCATCAACCAGATCCGCATGAAGATCGGCGTCATGTTCGGCAACCCCGAGACCACCACCGGCGGCAACGCGCTGAAGTTCTATGCCTCCGTGCGCATGGACATCCGCCGTGTCGGCGCCGTGAAGAAGGGCGACGAGGTGGTCGGCAACCAGACCCGGGTCAAGGTGGTCAAGAACAAGATGGCGCCGCCGTTCAAGCAGGCCGAGTTCGAGATCATGTACGGCGAAGGTACCTCGCGCGAGGGCGAGATCCTGGATCTGGGCGTGGCGGAAGGCATCGTCGAGAAGTCCGGCGCCTGGTACAGCTACCAGGGCGAGCGCATCGGCCAGGGCAAGGAGAATGCCCGCCAGTTCCTGCGCGAGCATCCGGAGATGGCCGAGGAGATCGAGCAGGCCATCCGTGCCCGGCTCCTGCCCCAGCGTGGCCGCGGCGAGGAGACCGAGGAAGCCGCCGC
>JALVEM010000280.1 GCA_027030825.1 Thiohalobacter sp. | reverse complement strand
AGCCATGAAAAAGAAACTTCTTACTGCTGCTGTTGCTGGCGCACTGACCGTCGGCATGGGTGTCGCCAACGCCGACGTCAAGATCTTCGGTCATCTGGATGAGTCCATCCTGGCCTGGGACATCGACGGCAGTGGCGATGACATCAATCTGACGTGCACCACCTGTTCGGTCGGCTTCAAGGGCTCCGAGGATCTGGGCAATGGCCTCAAGGCCATCTTCAAGCTGGACTTCCAGTTCGATATCAACAACCGCAACGTTGGTGCAATCACCGATCGTGACCAGTGGGTCGGCCTGGCCGGCGAGGGCTGGGGCTCGATCAAGTTCGGCAGCATCAGCTCCGGTTACAAGAGCACCGGTGCCATGATCGACCCGGTCTATCGTACGGTTGCCCAGGCACGTAGCATGGGCCTGCAGTCCCGGCTGCATCTGGGTGCCGGCGAGGAAGGCCAGGGCCGTATGACCAACCACGTTCGCTACGACTCGCCCAGCATGAGCGGCTTCAAGGTGATCGTGGACTATGTGTTCGATTCCACCGAGGGTGACGGCGAGAACGACAACCCCTGGAATCTGACCGGCCTGTACAAGAACGGTCCGGTTCTGGTCTTCGGTTCCTACATCACCACCAGCCGTGGCGGTAACGACGACGCCTGGAAGATCGGTGGCTCCTTCCAGATCAACGACGAGGCCAAGGTCTTCGCCCAGTACGAGAATGACGGCGGTCTGCTCAACTCCTACGGCACCAGTACTGCTGACGGTGGTGACGTGTGGCACATCGGCGGCACCTACACCATGGGCAGCAACACCATCTATGCCGCCTATGGTCAGGGTGACGACAACAGCGGCACGGGTGCCAACACTGCCGAGTACCAGACCTTCTCCATCATCGGCATCCATGGCTTCAGCAAGCGGACGCTGGCCTACCTGGGCTACATCAACGTGGACTGCGACGGCACTGCCGGTCCGGTCTGCGGTAGCCGCACCCAGGCGGGTGAAGCCGACTATGTCGCACTCGGCATCAAGCACAAGTTCTGAGATCGGTTGCCGATCGACGAACTTCGGAACGGGGCCTTCGGGCCCCGTTCTTCGTTTGAATGGCCGTGGAATCCGGATGCCACACCGCTCCATAACACAGAGAGCGTAGAGGCGTAGAGTGCACAGAGATATTCACTTCGTTCTTTCCGTTATCCCGGTTGGAACGCAGTTCATCTCTATCGTCGTCCTGGACGACGCAGAAGTGACAAACAACTGAAACCCTCTCTGCGTTCTCTGTGCCTCTGTGTTCTCTGCGTCATGTTACGGGATTTCCTGAATGAACCCTTCCGTATATTCCGTATGGTTTCATGACCATGCCCTTTCCGTGGATTCAGTGGATTCCGTGGCTATCTCTCAAGTCATTCCGGACAGTGCGCAGCACCGATCCGGAACGCTTCCTCTTCGTCATCCCGGAAGGACGCGCAGCGGACTATCCGGGATCCAGGAAGAGACCCACCCACGGCGGCATGGATCAGCGTGGTTTCTGGATTCCGGCTCGCGCTCCCCCGGCTCAAGGCCGGGGTCGCTTGGCCGGAATGACGGGAAAGCAATAACAGCCGTCGTCCCGACCGAAGCGAAGCGCAGAGCCGGGACCTCGCAAAGGCAGCGATACGGTGTGAAACGGCGGCTTCGTTGCCGAGGTCCCGGATACCGCGTCATGCGCGGTTCCGGGACGACAGGAGTAGTGACCGCTCGCCCGGAATGACGAAACAAGAGAAGCCGCCTGGCCGGAATGACGAAAGAAAAACTCCTCACTCCTCACCCCTCACTCCTTACTCCTCACTCAATTTCCGTGCTTTCCGTGGCTATTTTTCGCAGGTTTCGTGGCTATCACCCTCTTTCCGTGGATTCAGTGGATTCCGTGGCTATTCGCACTCCAGCCTTTGCTAAAATAGCGGCCTTGTCACTGACCCGGGCCGTGCCATGCCGTCGCGCATCCGCGAGATTCCCTACAACTACACCTCCTTCTCCGACCGCGAGATCGTCATCCGCTATCTCGGCGAGGAGATGTGGCGCACGCTCGAGGCCCTGCGCGCGCAACGGGTCACGGGGCGCTCGGCGCGCATGCTGTTCGAAGTGCTCGGCGACATGTGGGTGGTCGAGCGCAATCCATACATCCAGGACGACCTGCTCGAGAACCCCAAACGCTGGGACTCGCTCGCCCACGCCTTGCATCATCGCCTCGACCAGATCGAGGCTCGCGCCGATGGCAACGAACAGGCTCTGGCTCTGGTCACCCGCGCACGCGAGGCAGTGCGCGAATTCGAGAGCTGGTTCCCGAAGGCGAGGACGCTGCGCCGGCGCATCCGCGAGCGCCTCTCGCGCATCACCCGGCCGGACAACATCGACTTCAGCGGGCTCGCCCGCGTCTCTCACGCCACCGACGCCACCGACTGGCGCGTGGAGATGCCGTTCGTGGTGGTCACGCCGGACACCGAGGAAGAGGTCCGCGATCTGGTCGAGGCGCTGATCGAACTGGGGCTCACCATCATCCCGCGCGGCGGCGGCACCGGCTACACCGGCAGCGCCGTGCCACTCTACGGCGACACCGCCGTCGTCAACACCGAGAAG
>JALVEM010000279.1 GCA_027030825.1 Thiohalobacter sp. | reverse complement strand
CTGGCACTCGTGCTGCTCATCGCCGGCGCGATGCTGCTGGGGCGTTACTGGGAATCGGAAACCTCGCGCAGGCGGCTCGAGCTGCAGGTCGCGCAGCAGGCGTCCGAGATCGAGCGCCTGCGGAATCAGGCCAGTGATCGGGAACGGATGATGGCGAATCTGGCCTCACCGGCGCTCCTCGATGCGCTGCCGGACGCCTCCGGAATCGCCGAAGCACTCGTCTGGGGCTTCAATCAGGCCGGCGGTTTCGATTACGGCGAGAAGGCGCTGGACGACGAACGCGCCCGACGCCTCGGCGAACTGCTCGACCGCCTGGAAGCCGCAGGCTATGCCGGCCCGCTCCGGCTGGACCTGCATTTCGGGCGCTTCTGCCTGGACGACACCGGCCAGCCTGCTCCGGAGGAGGCGCCCATTGCGAAGTGCCGCATCGCGCCTGCCGGCATGGAGGACGCCTATCTGCCTGCCAATCAGGAATCGATGGCGTTCGCCCGACTGCTCGATGCCCACCCGGCATTGCAGAACGGCCTGATCCGGGTGGAGGTCGTCAGTCACGGTACACAGGATCCTCTCGAACCCTATCCCGCCCAGGCAATGACCGCCGGAGAATGGAACCGGGTCGCCCGTCGCAACAACCGCGTGCTGGCCTCTCTCCCCGTCGGGGAGTGAACCCGCTGCGCGGCCGGCAGGCTCAGCTGCAGGGCTTGCGGAAGAAACAGGTCAGAAGACTGCTGGCCGCCGTCACGGCCCAGAACACGAAGAAACCGAGGGAATAGGCCTCGATGCGGGGTCCATGCCAGACCAGCACGGGATCCACCACGCTGAAAAAGATCCCGGTCGCCACTCCCGCCATGACAAACGAAGGCCAGAGAATGGATGCGATCTGCTGGACGCGGGTCAGTCCCGTCTCGCTCATGGCTAGCCCCTCCTCCTGTTCTTGAGTGTTCCACTCCAGTATAGACCGATCCGGAGAGAGGGCAAACGGAAGCGGGATCATTCGGAAAAGGGCGCCAGCCGGATCTGCACCGGGCCCTCCAGGCGACTGCGCCCCCCGATGCGCCAGCTTTCGTCGGGAGGTGTCACGAGCAGGTGCCAGTTGCCCCTGATCGCCAGCTGCAGCGAAGCGGAATAGGTCTGCTCGCCCTCCCGTTCGAGCCGAATCTTCTGATCGTGCCCCTCGCGCGTCGGATGCACCAGCCTGAGGGTGAGGAAATCGGGCCGCACCGCTGCCGGTCCGTCGAGATAGAGCGTGATCCGCTCCCGGGAAGGGTCGAACCGGAAGACCGCGGCCACGCCAAGCTCACGAGCCCGGCGATCACGATCCAGGGTCCTGTTGATCGCCAGCCCTTCCTTGTAATAGTCGTCGACCACCAGCCCGTCCTTCGTCACGATGGCGATGTGCAGGGTATAGAGTCCTGCCACCACGGCCGATGCCGGCAGTGCGATCAGGAACCAGGGCCAGAACTGCCTGTACCAGGGGCGGTCGTCGAGACGCTCCGCAGACACCTCATCCTCCTGCCGGTCCGATGAACCGGGATTTCTGCGTGATCCGGATGCTCGGATCATCCACGGCAGTGAGCACGAACTCGATCTCGTTGCCGGCACGCTCGAGATTCACCGGATCGATTCTCAGCCGCACGGGCAGATCGAGCACCTCGCCCGGAGCCACCCGAATCTCGTGATCCAGGTCGATCTGAACTCCTTCGAGACCCTTCACCTCGAGGCGGTAGACATGGGGCCTGTCGTCCATGTTGAGCACCTTGAGCGTATAGACGTTCTCTATCAACCCCATGGGGGTCTCGCGATACAGCGTATTCCGGTCTCGCAGGATGTCCAGTCCCACCGGAACCCGATGCATGATCGAGTAGCCCATGCCGACGAGCATGGCCAGCAGCAGCAGCGCGTAGACGACCACGCGCGGGCGCAGGATATGGGTCTCCTTGCCCTCGAGCCGGTGCTCGGTCGTGTAGCGGATGAGCCCCTTGGGATAGCCCATCTTCTCCATCACCGAGTCGCAGACATCGATACAGGCCGCGCAACCGATGCACTGGTACTGCAATCCGTTGCGAATGTCGATGCCGACGGGACAGACCTGCACGCACATGGTGCAGTCGACACAGTCGCCGAGTCCGAGCTCACGCGGATCCACGCCGCGCTTGCGTGGCCCGCGCGGTTCTCCACGCTTCTCGTCGTAGGCGATGACCAGGGTGTCCTCGTCGAACATGGCGCTCTGGAAACGCGCATAGGGACACATGTAGATGCAGACCTGTTCACGCAGGAAACCGGCGTTGCCGTAGGTGGCGAAGGAATAGAACAGGATCCAGAAGGTCTCCCAGGGGCCGAGACTGAAATTCACGAGATTGTGGCCCAGTTCGCGAATGGGCGTGAAATAGCCGACGAACGTGAACCCGGTCCAGAGTGCGAAGACGATCCAGACGAGATGCTTGGTGGCCTTGATACGAAACTTGTGCCAGTTCCAGGGGGCCCGGTCGAGCTTCATCTGTTTGGGCCGATCGCCCTCGATCAGCCACTCCATCCACAGAAAGGCCTCGGTCCAGACGGTCTGCGGACAGGCATAGCCGCACCACAGCCGCCCCGCCAGCGAGGTGAAGAAAAACAGTGCGAAGGCCGCGATCATGAGCAGGATGGAGAGGTAGATGAAATCCTGCGGCCAGAACACCAGGCCGAAGACGTAGAACTTGCGGGCCGGCAGGTCGAAGAGCACAGCCTGGCGACCGCCGTAGTCGATCCACGGCAGCACGTAATAGAGGCCGAGCAGAAGGAACATCGCCAGCACGCGCAGCGTGGCGAAACGTCCCTTGACCCGGCGTGGATAGATCTTCTTGTGCTTGGCGTAGAAGCTCTCGCCTTCCTTTGTCCGGCGTCGATCGACTGCCTGTGCTCCGGTCGTCTCGTTCATGTATGGCGGCCCCGAATTCCGGTTGTGCAACGGAAACGCATATTAACGATTCCTGATGCACTGCGAGCTGATCTGGCGCAAACTTTCATCCTTACAGACACTGGGGATTCCGGCTCCGAAAAGGAGACGGGCCCCGAAGGGCCCGCCTCGATCGCCGCAACCTGCGATCACTCCCTGTGCGAGAGACTGTAGATATAGGCGGCCAGCACATGGACCTTGTCCTCGCCGAGAAAATCCCGGTGGGCCGGCATCCGCCCGCTGCGCCCCTTGGCGATGCTCTCGCGGATCTTTCCTGGAGAACCGCCATAGAGCCAGATGTTGTCGGTCAGGTTGGGCGCGCCGAGCATCTGATTGCCCTTGCCGTCCGCACCGTGGCAGGCCACGCAGTTCTGCTCGAAGAGCTTCTTGCCCTCGGCTGCCTTGGCCTCGTCCACCGGACGCCCGGACAGCGACATCACGTACTCGGCCACCTTGTCCACGCCGTCCTTTCCGAGAATCGGCTCCCAGGCCGGCATGGTGCCCTGACGACCGTCGAGAATGCTCTTCTCGATCGCCTCGGGTGTGCCGCCGTAGAGCCAGTCGTTGTCGGTCAGGTTGGGAAAGCCCGGCCCGCCACCGGCATCCGAGCCGTGGCAGACGGCGCAGTAGTTGAGAAACAGCCGCCGTCCGATCTGAACCGCTTCCGGATCCTTGGCCAGGGCCGCGACCGGCACCTGGGCGTACTTCTTGAAGATGGGATCGTACTTCTGCTTCGCTGCCTCCATCTCGGCTTCCCACTGCTTTTCCCCGGTCCAGCCGAGAAGGCCACGGAACTTGCCCAGCCCGGGATAGAGCACCAGATACACCAGCGCGAAGACGATGGTGATGTTGAACAGCCACAGCCACCAGCGCGGCAGCGGGTTGTTGTACTCTTCCAGCGTCTCGTCCCAGACGTGGCCGGTCACCTCGCCCACGGCCGCCTCGCCCGGACGCGGCTTGGCGGTCCAGATCAGCAGCCACCAGCAGGCCAGGATGTTGCCCAGGGTGAGCGCGATGACCCACCAGCTCCAGAAGTCACTCGAGAAGATGAAATCCGCGTCGTTCATCGCCGCGCTCCTTCCTGTTCGATTTCACTATCGCCATCCTCGACGAAGGGCAGATTGGCCGCTTCCTCGAAGGCCTTCTTGCGCTTGTCGCTCCACGCCCAGATCCAGACGCCGATGAAGCTGACGAAGACCAGGACCGTGAAAAGCGCACGGATGTCGTTGATGTCGATGTCCATGGCGATCACCTCCGGGTCTTGATGGCCGTACCCAGCCCCTGCAGGTAGGCGATCAGGGCATCCAGTTCCGTCTTGCCCTCGAGCTGCTTGGGCGCGTTGGCGATTTCCTCTTCCGTGTAGGTACGGCAGCCGTTGCAGGTGGCTGCAATCAGCGTGTTCATCACGCGCATCTTCTTCTGGATCAGACCGGGATCCAGCTTGTTCTCGGCCAGCCAGGGATAGCCCGGCATGACCGACTCGGGCACCACGTCGCGCGGGTTGATGAGGTGCACGCGGTGCCACTCGTCAGAGTAGCGGCCTCCGACCCGGGCCAGGTCCGGGCCGGTGCGCTTGGAGCCCCACTGGAAGGGATGGTCGTAGACGAACTCGCCGGCCACCGAATAGTGACCGTAGCGCTCGGTCTCGGCCCGGAAGGGGCGAATCATCTGCGAATGGCACACGTAACAGCCTTCGCGGACATAGATGTCGCGGCCTTCGAGGCGCAACGGCGAGTAGGGTTCCAGCCCCTCGACCGGCTCGGTCGTGCTCTTGACGAAGAAGAGCGGCACGATCTCCACCAGCCCGCCGATGCTGACCACGAGGAAGATCAGCACCGCCAGCAGGCCGACGTTCTTTTCGACGACTTCATGACTCATGACTTGCCCTCCTTACGCGGAGACGGCCTGGGGGATGGTGCCCTCGACGGGACGGGCTCCCCGGACGGTCTTCCAGACGTTGTAGGCCATGATCAGCATGCCGAACAGGAACACGGCACCACCGAGGAAACGGCCGAAGTAGTAGGGATGCATGGCCTCGACCGACTCGATGAAGCTGTAGGTCAGGGTGCCGTCCTCGTTGACCGCACGCCACATCAGGCCCTGCATGATGCCGGAGATCCACATCGAGGCGATGTAGAGCACCACGCCGATGGTGGCCACCCAGAAGTGGGTCTCGACCAGCCGCATGGAATACATCTGCTCCTTGCCGAACATGCGCGGGATCAGATAGTACAGCGATCCGATCGACACCATGGCCACCCACCCGAGCGCGCCGGAATGCACGTGGCCCACGGTCCAGTCGGTGTAGTGCGACAGGGAATTGACCGTCTTGATCGACATCATCGGCCCTTCGAAGGTGGACATGCCGTAGAAGGACAGCGAGACGATCAGGAACTTGAGAATGGGATCCTCACGCAGCTTGTACCAGGCGCCCGAGAGCGTCATGATGCCGTTGATCATGCCGCCCCAGGACGGTGCCAGCAGGATGAGCGAGAAGATCATGCCCAGCGACTGGGTCCAGTCCGGCAGCGCCGTGTAGTGCAGGTGATGGGGCCCGGCCCACATGTAGGTGGAGATCAGCGCCCAGAAGTGCACCACCGACAGGCGGTAGGAGTAGACCGGACGGCCGGCCTGCTTGGGAGTGAAGTAGTACATCATGCCCAGGAAGCCGGCGGTCAGGAAGAAGCCCACCGCATTGTGGCCGTACCACCACTGGACCATGGCGTCGATGGCCCCCGGATAGACCGAATAGGACTTCCACAGGGAAACCGGCAGGGCTGCGGAATTGACCACGTGCAGCAGCGCGATGGTCAGGATGAAGGCGCCGTAGAACCAGTTCGCCACATAGATGTGCTTGGTGCGGCGCTTCATGATGGTGCCGAAGAAGACGATCGCGTAGGCCACCCAGACGATGGTGATGAGCACGTCGATCGGCCACTCCAGCTCAGCGTACTCCTTGCTGGAAGTGATGCCGAGGGGCAGCGTGATGGCGGCCAGCACGATGATGAGCTGCCAGCCCCAGAAGGTGAAGGCGGCGAGCCCGTCGGAGAACAGCCGCGTCTGACAGGTGCGCTGGACCACATAATAGGAAGTCGCGAACAGCGCACTGCCGCCGAATGCGAAGATCACCGCGTTGGTGTGCAGCGGGCGCAGACGGCTGAAGGTCAGCCAGGGAATGTCCATGTTGAGCTCGGGCCAGACCAGTTCGGCGGCGATGTAGACGCCCACGAGCATGCCCACGATGCCCCAGACGACCGTCATGATCGCGAACTGGCGGACCACCTTGTAGTTGTACGTGGTTTCCGTAGCCATGATCGACCTCTCTCAGGGGTGAAACGAACCCCCGCCGCCCTCGGGCAGACGGGGCACGGCAAAGCAGGCAACAGAATAATGCGGCGGGTAGGTCGCTTATTGACCCAGATCAAGCAAGGGGGAGATTCGGAGCCTCGGAAGGAACTTTGCGGGATTCCCCTGCCACTCAGCAGTGGTGGTGCATGCAGCCCGCATCGAGCCCCGCGATCCGGCGCAGGCCGTCGAGATCCAGCAGCCGCACGTGCTTGCGCTCCACCTCCAGCAGCCCCTCGTTCTGGAAGCGGGTGAACAGGCGGCTGACCGTCTCCACGGCGAGCCCGAGGTAGCTGGCGATGTCGGTGCGGGACATGCTGAGATTGAATTCGGTGGGAGAGAAGTGCCGGCGCCGGAAGTTCTCGGAGAAACGCAGCAGCAGAGCGGCCAGCCTGGCCTCGGCGCTCTTCTTGCCCAGCCAGATCATGGTGTCCTGCTCGGTCAGGATCTCGCGGCTCATCAGCCGCAGGAGCTGACGCTGCAGTCCGGGGATATGGGCGCTGATCTCCTCGAGGCGCTCGAAGGGAATCTCGCACACGCTGGTGGTCTCCAGCGCCCGGGCCGCGCAGGGGTGACATCCCTCGGTGATCGCGTCCAGGCCCACCAGCTCGCCCGGCAGATGGAACCCGGTCACCTGTTCCTCGCCGTCGTCGGTGCTGGTGTAGGTCTTGATGGCCCCGGAGCGCACGGCGTAGAGGGCCCGGAAGGGATCGCCCATGCGGAACAGATAGTCGCCCCGGTGCAGGGGGCGCCGCTTGTTGATGATGCGGTCCAGCTCGACGATGTCGTCGTGCTGGAGTTCGAGGGGAAGGCACAGCTCGTGCAGACTGCACTGCTCGCAGGCCACCTGCAGCTTCTTGATATCGACGATCTTCGATTCGGGTGAGGCCATGCCCGCGATCCTCTGTCGGCTGCCGTGCTCGAACGCATTTGAACAGAATTGTTGATCCGTATCAATAAAATGCTACCTTGGTGCGGTTGCCACCCCCTTGACGGACACGACGAATCCTGACACGAAGCCACATGCCCTCCGTTCTGCGCCAGTCGATGCTCCGGATCGCCGGCCTCGTCCTGCTGCTCGCGGGCTGTGCCGGCGAGACCGACGAGCCTTCCGGCCGATCCGGGCCTTCGATGCGACCGCCGGCCCGGGTCGAGGCCGTCCGCGTGATGCCCGTGGCCTATCGCCCCCTCAGGGAACGCAGTTGCCGATTCCGTGCCCGGGACCGCGCCCGGCTGCGCAATCTCGAGGCCGGGACGGTGCTCGAAGTGGGCGTCGAGGTCGGCGACCGGGTCACGCGCGGCCAGCCGCTCGTCCGGCTCGACGACCGCGAATTGCGCGCCGAGCTCGACCAGGCCCGCGTCAGGGTGCGACAGGCCCGGCACGATCTCGAGCGCCTGGAGCGCCTCGAGGATTCCCGCCTCGTCACCGAGGAGGCCCGGCAACAGGCCCGTACCGACCTCGAACTGGCCCTGGCCGAGGAGCGGCGGCTGACACTGCGGCTGGAGCGGATGCGGATCGTCGCTCCCTTCGGCGGCCTCGTCCGGGAACGGCTCGTGGAACCCGGCGAAACCGTGGCGGCCCAGACGGACCTGCTCACGCTGGTCTCGGAGGCGCTCACGGTCGAGAGCGACATGCCGGCCGGCTGGCGGCCCGCCGACCTGCACGAGGCGGCCTTCGAGGTGCGTCCCGACTGGGCACCCGAGACCTCCTGGACGGCGGCCGAACCCACGCACATCGCGCCGGGCGCCGATCCCGTCACCGGCCTGGTGCCGATCGAGGTCCGGCCACGCCGGCCGGTCGCGGGCGCCCTGGACGGCGCCCCCTGCCGGCTGCGCTGGCGGTCGCCGCCCCGCCGGGGACTCCTGATCCCGATCGACGCATTGCGACACGACGCCTCCGGAGAATACGTCTACCGCATCGTGGATGGCCGGGCCCGGCGCACCGAAGTGCGCAGCGGGGAGCCGGTCGATGACCGCATCGAGATCCTCGCGGGGCTGCAGGCAGGCGATACGATCGTGGTGCGCGGTTTCCTGGGATTGCGTGACGGACGGCGGGTGAACACGGGCACCGGCTCATGACGCAGGCGCGCAGCGGCGGGCTGGCGGCCTGGTCGGTCCGCCACCCGATCGGGGTCAGCCTCATGGCACTGGTGGTACTGGTGCTGGGCGCCTTCGCAGGCCGTCAACTGCGCGTGGACCTGTTGCCGCACATCATCTATCCCGAGATCCAGGTCCGGGTGCTGGAGCCGGGGGTGCCCGCCCCCGTGATGGAGGATCGGATCACGCGCCAGCTCGAGGAACAGCTGGCCATCACCGAACACGCCATCGGCATCCACTCCACCACCAGCGAAGGCCGCAGCGCGGTGGAGCTGATCTTTCCCTACGGGACCGATCTCGACCGGGCACTGCGCGACGCCAGTACCCGCCTGGACCGCGCCCGACGCTTCCTGCCGACCACCATCGAGCCGCCGATCATCTTCAAGCGGGATCCGTCCCAGATCGCGGTGTTCGAACTGGTGCTCGCCTCGGACCGCCGCGACCCGGTGGCGCTGCGCGACTGGGCCGACCACGTCTTCAGCAAGTGGCTGATCACGCTGCCCGGCGTCGCAGCGGTGGAGGTGGGCGGCGGCCAGCTGCGGGAGATCCGCATCCTGCCCGATCCCCTGCGGCTGGCGCGCCTCGGTCTCACGCTCGAGGATCTCGCCGAGGCAGTCCGGCGTGCCAATGTCGATGTCCCGGGCGGCCGCCTGCAGGCCGGCCACCGCGAACTCGCCGTTCGCACCCGGGGGCGGTTCCGCACGCTCGAGGAGATCCGCAGCCTCCCCGTCCGCCTGCCCGAGGGCGGCACCCTGCCGCTGTCCGAACTCGCCGAGATCCGCGACACTCACGGCGAGGAACGCCTGCGTGTCCGGTTCGACGGCCGGCCGGGCGTGAAGGTCTCCATCCAGAAACAGCCGGAGGCGAACACCGTGGCGGTGGTCGACGCGGTGAGTGCGCGCCTGGACTGGCTGCGCGACCAGGGCATGCTGCCGCCCGACATCCGGATCCACCGGGCCAGCGACCAGGCCGTCTTCATTCGCCACGCCGTCCGCAACGCCGGACTGGCCGCCATGGGCGGCGCGCTGCTGGCCATGGCCGTGATCTGGCTGTTCCTGGGCGACTGGCGCCGCACTCTCGTGATCGGCACGGCCATTCCGCTGGCCATCGCCGCCACCCTGCTGCTGATGGCCGCCGGCGGGCTCACGCTCAACCTGATGACGCTGGGTGGGCTGGCGGTGGGGGTGGGCATGCTGGTCGACAGCACCATCGTCATGCTGGAGGCCATCGCCCGCCACCAGCAGGCCGGGCGCGACGGCCCAGAGGCCGCGCATCTGGCGGCCGGCGAGGTGTTCGCGCCCATCGTGGCGGCCACCACCACCAACCTCGCGGCGCTGCTGCCCTTTCTGCTGGTCACCGGCCTGATCGGCCTGCTGTTCCGGGAACTGCTGCTCACGCTCGCCGC
>JALVEM010000278.1 GCA_027030825.1 Thiohalobacter sp. | reverse complement strand
GGCGTCAACCGGGCCACACGTGAACTCTTCCGCAAGGTGAAGACACCACAGGACATGCTGGCGCTCGGCGAAGAAGGGCTCAAGCGATACATCCGAACCCTGGGGCTCTACAACACCAAGGCCCGCAATATCATCCGGATGAGCCGGATCCTGGTCGAACGGCACGGCGGCGAGGTGCCGCGCGACCGCAAGGCGCTCGAGGCCCTCCCGGGCGTGGGCCGCAAGACGGCCAATGTGGTGCTCAACACGGCCTTCGGTGAGCCGACCATTGCGGTCGACACCCACATCTTCCGGGTCGCCAACCGCACCGGGCTGGCGCCGGGAAAGAACGTGCGCGAGGTCGAGGAAAAACTCGATCGATGGGTGCCGGCCGAATACCGGAAGGATGCGCACCACTGGCTGATCCTGCTGGGACGTTACATCTGTACCGCACGCAAGCCGCACTGCAGCCGTTGCCCCATCCAGGATCTTTGTGAGTACCGTCACAAAAACCTCGACGAACCCGGGGACACTGCTTGAAAAGCAGGCATGATTGGCCTTTACTCCCCTGCTGGAGGAGAACAGGACACACCCGCATGGACAAAGGAAACGAAAGAGACCAGGTCCGCGAGGTCTATCTGCGCGCCTGGAAGAAATACCTGGATCAGGCACCGCTCGCCGGAATCGAGGAACAGGTCATCGACGTCATCCTCGCCCATCCCGAATACCATGCCCTGCTTTCGGACCGGGAACGTGCCATGCGGTTCGAACCGGACCCCCTGGCGGGCGAGGAAAATCCCTTTCTTCACATGGGCCTGCATCTGGCGATCCGGGAACAGATCAGTGTCGATCGGCCACCGGGCATCCGCCGAACCTACCGTCAGCTGCTGATCCACATCGGTGATGCCCATGAGGTCGAACACCGCATGATGAGCTGCCTGGCCGAGGCCCTCTGGGAAGCGTCACAAAATCGTCAGGATGCCGCCGACCGGAACTACCTGGCCTGCCTGGAACAGCTCGCCCACTGATCTGCACGATTCGTGTCCCGCGATCAGGAACCAAAAAGCCGTATCGGCTGTCCCATGAGCTGTACCGACCCAAAGGTATGGACCTTTTCGGTCGGAAGTTCCCGCGAAGTACCAACCAATGCAAGCAAGAAGGAGTACACACCATGTCCAGCAAGACCCCCTCTCACGCACTCAGGACCATCAACCTGGCGATCGGCACCGCTTTTGCGGCCACCCTATCCAGCGCCAGCGTCATGGCCAGCGAAAACCCCTTTGCCAGCCAGGAACTCGAGGGCGGCTACATGGTGGCCGGCCATGCCGAAGGCAAGTGCGGCGGCAACATGAAACAGGCCGGCGAGGGCAAGTGCGGCGACAAGATGAAAGGCGCCATGGAAGGCAAGTGCGGTGACATGGACAAGAAGAAGGACAAGATGAAGAAGGCCATGGAGGGCAAGTGCGGCGAAGGCAAGTGTGGCGGGATGATGAAGAACAAGGCCGACGGAGCCGCGAACAAGATGAAGGAAGGCAAGTGTGGTGACATGGACAAGAAGAAGATGAAGAAGGCCATGGAGGGCAAGTGCGGCGAAGGCAAGTGTGGCGGGATGAAGAAGTGAAGGCAAATCCCTCATGACTGTGGCGTCTTGCCCCGTCAACGGAGCCGGCCTCGGTCTGCGGCGGGTCCTGATGGACCCGCTTGCAGAGCGGGTGCCCGACAGTATCGGATTCTTCGAGGTCGCCCCGGAGAACTGGATCGGCATCGGCGGCGCCATGGGAAGGCGGTTTCGTGAATTCACGGAACGGTACCCGTTCGTTCTGCACGGGCTCTCCCTTTCCATCGGCGGCCCCTCGCCCCTGGACGAGACCTTTCTTCGGAAACTCGCCCGCTTCATGGACGAGCACGGCATCGAGTGCTACACGGAGCACCTGAGCTACTGCAGCGACGACGGACACCTCTACGACCTGCTGCCCATCCCGTTCACGGAGGCCGCGGTGCATTACGTGGCCGACCGCATCCGGCGTGTTCAGGACATCCTCGGCCGGCGCATCGGCATGGAGAACGCTTCCTTCTACACCTACGCCCCGGGCAGCGAGATGAGCGAGATCGATTTCATCCTCGCCGTGATCGACGAGGCCGACTGCGATCTGCTGCTCGATGTCAACAATGTCTATGTCAACAGCGTGAACCACGGCTACGATCCGCTGGCCTTTCTCGACCGCATCCCTGGCGAGCGGATCTGCTACCTCCATATCGCCGGCCACTACCGGGAGGCCGAGGATCTGATCGTGGACACACATGGCGCCGACGTCATCGACCCTGTCTGGCAGCTGCTCGAGGAGACCTATCGCCGCTTCGGCGTGTTGCCCACGCTGCTCGAACGCGACTTCAATATCCCGCCGCTGGAGACACTGCTGATCGAAATCGACCGGATACGCGAGATCCAGGCCCGGTGCGACACCACCCGCGACAGGCAGGAGGCTTCGAGTCACCATGCCCGAGGTGGATGAACTGCCGGAGTTCCAGAAGCAGCAGTTTGCCTTCACCGGACATCTGCGCGATCCGGAGAGCCGGCCGGTGCCTGCCGGTGTCGAAGCACGGCGCATGGCCGTCTATCGCGAGCTG
>JALVEM010000277.1 GCA_027030825.1 Thiohalobacter sp. | reverse complement strand
TGCTCTCGGACGCTGGATCGCCCGAGGATCTCGAGACGGGCGAGGAACTGCTCTACGCCCGCCCCGGGCTGCAGCGCAGCGTGATGCGCAAGCTGCGGCGCGGACAGTACGCCGTGACGGCCGAGTGCGACCTGCACGGCCATACGGTGCCCGAGGCCCGGCAGGCGCTGGCCCGCTTCCTGCGCGACGCCACCGTGCGCGGCCACCGCTGTGTCCGGATCATTCATGGCAAGGGGCACCGGTCGCGGCAGCGCATGCCGGTACTCAAGCGCAAGGTCGGCGGCTGGCTGCGCCAGCGCGACGAGGTGCTCGCCTATGCCTCGGCCCGCCCCGGAGACGGCGGCACCGGCGCGCTCTACGTCCTGCTGCGGCGCGCCCGCTAGCCGGGATCCACACCTCTGGTCATCCGGAAGCCCGCGCAGCTCCCCACCCTCAGTCATCCCGGAAGCCCGCGCAGCGGGCTATCCGGGATCCAGGAGAGGATGCGACCCACGGCGGCATGGACCAGCGTGGATTCTGGATTCCGGGTCTCGCTTCGCTCGCCCGGAATGACGAGAGAAAATACCGGATGGTACGCAGCACCGATCTGGAATCCACACCTCCGGTCATCCCGGAAGCCCGCGCAGCGGGCTATCCGGGATCCAGGAGAGAATTCGACCCACGGCGGCATGGACCGGCGTGGTTTCCGGATTTCGGCTCGCGCTCCCCCGGCTCAAGGCCGGGTTCGCTTGGCCGGAATGACGGAAAGAAAAAACCGCTCGCCCGGAACGACGAGAAGAAAAGCTCGCCCGGGATGCCCCCGATGAGGAAAGGCTGCTAGAATGACGCGCCGAAATTCACCGGCAACCTCAGGAGACGACGATGGGAAAGGGTGACATTCGCACGCGCCGCGGCAAGATCAATCGCGGCACCTACGGCAAGACCCGGCCTCACAAGTCGAAGAAGCGCGGCAAGTAAGCCGGCGTACTGCCCAGGCCGGCGGCGCGCCCGACGCGCCGCCGCCACCCCTCCCGATTTCCGGCCAGGTGCCCGAGCTCCCCGAATTCGATCCCGAACTCCCCTCTCCCTGGGGCCCGCCGCCGGGCAGGGCGGACTTCAAGCGCCGGCCCGAAGATTTCCATGTCGTCGAGCTGATCCATCCCGTTCCCGAAGACACCGGGGAACACCTGTGGCTGCGGGTCCGCAAGCGCGGTATCAATACCGAGCAGGCGGCACGCAGGCTCGCCCGGCTGGCCGGCATTCCGTCCCGCCGGGTCGCCCACGCCGGGCTGAAGGACCGCCAGGCCGTCGCCGAACAGTGGTTCTCGCTCCATCTGCCGGGCCGGTTCGATCGCGATGCCGAGCTCGCCCGCCATGCCGAACCGGCGCTCGAGGTGCTCGAGGCGAGGCGCCATACCAGGCGCCTTCGTCCCGGTGCCCTGCGCGGCAATCGCTTCCGCATCCGGCTGCGCGAGGTCCGGAGAGATCCCCAGGCCGTGGCCGAGCGACTGCACAGGATCGCGACACAGGGGTTTCCGAACTATTTCGGCCCCCAGCGCTTCGGTCACGAATACCGCAACTGGGAAGACGGCCTGCGCCTGCTGCGGGGCGAATCCGGCCGAATCGACCGGCATCGCCGCGGACTGCTCATCTCCGCATTGCGCAGCCACCTGTTCAACCGCGTGCTCGCCGCGCGGGTCCGTGACGGCATCTGGAACCGTTGCCTTGCGGGAGACCTGATGCAGCTCGACGGCCGCTCGGCCTGCTTCACTGCCGAGGTCTGCGATGCGACGCTCGAGGAGCGCCTGGCGCGCGGCGAGATCCATCCCACGGGCCCGCTGCCCGGCAGGCTCGCTCGGGCGCCGAGAGGCGCAGCGGCGCAATACGAACGCGAGGTGCTGGATCCCTTTGCATCCGTGGTAGAAGGCCTGGAGCGACTGGGCGTCGAGAGTGGTCGGCGCGCCCTGCGGGCACCCGTGCACGAATTCAGCGTCGGACACGAGGATGGCGATCTCGAAGTGGCCTTTCGCCTCCTGCCCGGCAGTTACGCAACCGTGTTCCTCGCCATGGCCGTCGAGCTGACCGGGCCTGTCCCGCCGCATCCAGTCCTGCGATAATCGACATCATGGAGAGGACACGATGGTCATGCGCACGAGGACTGGCCCTGGTACCGGCCTTGATCGCCGTGGTCACGGGCGTGCTCGTCCTGCTGGTGCTGCTGTGGAAGCCGACGCCGCCACCCCGCCTGAGCCAGCACGTGACCCTGTATCCCGAACCGAAGCCCCTGCCCGAATTCCGCCTCATCGATGAACACGACCGAGACGCGACCCGCGATGCCTTCGGCGGTCGCTGGTCGCTGGTCTTTTTCGGCTACACGCATTGTCCCGATGTCTGTCCCACCACGCTCGGTCAGATGCAACGGTTGCTGCGCATCTGGCGAAACGCGCCCGAGGCGGGCGAGCCGCCCCGCATGGTCTTCGTGACCGTGGACCCGCAGCGTGACACGCCGCAACGGCTGGCAACCTATCTGGACCACTTCGGCGCAGGCTTCCATGGTCTGACCGGCGAACGGAAGGAAATCGACCGCCTCGCCCGGGCCGCCGGGGCCTTCTCCCGGCTGCACGAACCA